>NZ_JAUNHL010000067.1 GCF_030523955.1 Neisseria sp. | reverse complement strand
CTGAATTCTTTAGGGGGAATTTAGAGGAGTTTTGGTTTTTTTGCAAAGGTCTCAGCCGGCGAAGTGTGTTTCAGGATCGGATTTTTCTTCCAGCCACCCTTAAATCATGATGATTCTGAAACAGCAAGCAAATTAAAAAAGATTACCGGATCGCTCGAGTAATCTTTTTCATGAAACCGTATTTATTTTAAGCGTGTATGCCTGTCTGAAATTTTCAGACAAGCATTTTCAAACCTTAGTAATGAATCACGCTACGGATGGATTTGCCTTCGTGCATCAAATCAAACGCATGGTTAATTTCTTCCAGCGGCATGGTGTGGGTAATGAAATCGCTCAGGGCGAATTCGCCGTTCATATATTGTTGGATGATGCCGGGTAATTCGCTGCGGCCTTTCACGCCGCCGAAGGCCGAACCGCGCCACACGCGGCCGGTTACCAATTGGAACGGACGGGTGGAAATTTCCGCGCCGGCCGGTGCCACCCCGATGATCACGCTCTCGCCCCAGCCTTTGTGGCAGCATTCCAGCGCCGCACGCATCACTTCCACATTGCCGATGCATTCAAATGAAAAATCCACGCCGCCGTCGGTCATTTCGATGATCACTTCCTGAATCGGCTTGTCGAAATCTTTCGGATTAATGCACTCGGTGGCCCCCAGTTTTTCCGCCATCGCAAATTTAGACGGATTCACATCAATGCCGATAATACGCGAAGCGCCGCTCATGCGCGCACCGATAATCGCTGCCAATCCGATGCCGCCCAAACCGAAAATGGCTACGGTATCGCCACGCTTCACTTTGGCCGTGTTCATTACCGCCCCCATGCCGGTGGTGACGCCGCAGCCGAGCAGGCAGACTTCTTTCAAATCGGCTTCGGGTTGGATTTTAGCCAAACTCACTTCGGCCACCACGGTGTATTCCGAGAAAGTCGAGCAGCCCATATAGTGGTAAATCGGTTGGCCGTCTTTAAAGAAACGCACCGTACCGTCGGGCATTAATCCTTTTCCTTGGGTAGCGCGTACCGATGAACACAGATTGGTTTTGCCCGATTTACAGAACTTACACTCGTCGCATTCTGCTGTGTAAAGCGGAATCACATGATCGCCGGGCTTCACGCTGGTTACTCCTTCGCCCACTGCTTCGACAATGCCTGCCCCCTCATGGCCGAGCACGCAGGGGAAAACGCCCTCCGAATCCTGACCGCTCAAGGTATAGGCATCGGTGTGGCACACGCCGGTGGCGACGATACGCACCAGCACTTCGCCTTTTTGCGGCGGCATTAAATCCAACTCTTCGATTTTCAAAGGCTCGTTCGGCGCCCAGGCAACGGCGGCGCGGGTTTTGATGTAATCCATATATGGCTCCTTTTGTTATTCACCGATTGTCGGGATATTTCGCGAACTATATCACAAAATATTTGTATCGGATTTTCGAAAAAATGCCGGGCGCAAAATAATGGCAAACGCCCGGGCAAGCCAGCGTTTTTTCAGACAGGCATGAACTTTCAAACAGCTTTCTTACCCCTGAAAATGTCGTACCCAGTCACACTGCTTCACCCGAGCATGATGCAAATGTTTTAAGCTATAGCGGATTCAATCTTCGATACCAGGCAGCAAGCCGCAGGTGGTACACACGTACCGAACCGATTCTGTTGCCGCTTTAGCGGCTGACAAAATCGTTCTCTTCGAGCTTTGGCACAGCAGAGCCTTCGCGAAAGTTAAGTTAATCCGCTATATTGAAAAGAATGTTGCAAAGGTCTTAACTCTCAAAAATGAAGCAATATTTAAATTCCATCCTTCCCAAAACCAATGCCTGTCTGAAAACATTTTTCAGACAGGCATTGTTCTTCATGAAGCGGGTTGTGGATACTCAGGTAAATTCCGTTAAATCACCCCGTTCTCCAATTGCTGCCGCACACACGAAAACAACTGTTTCAGAACGTGGGATTGGCATCGCTCGCTTCGGTATCCGGCTGCTTTGCGATTATGCACAACGGCTGCAAACTAGCGGCTTTAAAAATGCTTAGAACGGAATATCGTCATCGATATCGTCTACCGGCGCCGCAGGCGCGGCAGCCGGTGCTTGGCGGCGCGGTGCGGCAGGCGGCTCGGCGGCATAAGATTGCGCAGGTTGTGCCGGCGGCGCAGATTGATAAGCATTGCCATCATCATAAGGTGCACCGCCACCGGAAGCTCCGCGCGAGCCCAACATTTTCATTTCGCTGGCAATGATGTCGTAAGCCGTGCGCTCGATACCGTCTTTACCGGTATATTTGCGGCTCTGGATACGGCCTTCGATATAAACTTGGCTGCCTTTTTTCAAATACTGGCCGGCAATTTCGGCAAGGCGGCGGTACATCGTGATGTTGTGCCATTCGGTGCGCTCTACCCGCTGGCCGCTTTGGCGGTCGTTCCAGCTCTCGCTGGTGGCAATCGAGAAATTGGCCACTGCTTCACCGTTGGGCATATAGCGCACTTCGGGATCACGCCCCAAATTGCCGATCAATATCACCTTATTTAAAGACATTCATTCGCTCCTAACAGAATTTTTTTCACCGCAGCTTCGTCAAACCCTTGTTGCAAAGCCTTGATAAATATGGTTTCACCATCGGCGCTGAAACTTACGGCCACAACACCGGCTACTTTTATCAAAAGAGAGTGTAATTGCTCTTGCCGCTCGTGCCAAGCTTTGCCTACCGGCAGTACCACATTTTTCACCGGTGCGGGTGCGGGCGCAACAGCGGCCAGTACAAACCAAAATCCGATTAAAACGCTGCAAAACGCAAACACACCGTTAAAGCCGAAATGTTGGAACAGCAAGCCGCCTAAGGCACCGCCGCTAAAGAGGCCGACTGACTGCATGGTGTTGTACACGCCCATTGCGGTGCCCTTCAATTCGCTGGGCGCGATTTTCGACACCAGCGAGGGCTGGCTGGCCTCCAATATATTAAAGCCGACAAAATAAACAATCAGGCTAAGGCCGATTAGCCATACGGAATGCAAGCCGAACAGCAAACCCAATTGCGCAGCGAGAATCAACGCAATACCCAGTAGAAATATTTGTTTGAGCTTATGGCGGGTTTCACCGATGATAATCGCCGGCACCATCAGCACGAGCCCGATTAAAGTGGCGGGCAGATATATCTGCCAATGTTCGGCCTTGTTCATTCCCAAATCCTGCAATGCAAACGGCAGCGAGGTAAACAGCGCCATCATGCCGCATTGCAAGGCGAAAATACCGAAATTCAGGCGCAGTAATTCTTTGTTTTTCAGCACTTCGCCAAAGCGCGCGGGCTGTACTTCGGCATCCTCATGCAGTTTGGAGCGCGCCGGATCGGGTACCAGAAACTTCACCACCAGCATGCTGATCAGCGTCAGCACGCCGGTCAGCACAAACAGGCCGGCCACGCCGATATAGTCCGACAACAGAGGGGAAGCCACCAAACTGATGGAAAACGTCAGCCCTATGCTCAGCCCTATCATCGCCATGGCGCGGGTACGCACTTCTTCGCGCGTTAAATCGGCCACCAGTGCGGTTACCGCCGCACTCACCGCACCTGCGCCTTGAACAGCGCGTGCCAAAACCAGCATCGGCAGCGAGTTTGCTACCGCTGCCAGAAAACTACCGATTGCAAACACCGCCAAACCCAGATAAATCACTTTTTTACGGCCGAAGCGGTCGGAAGCCATGCCCAGCGGCAGTTGCAGCAAGGCTTGGGTGAGGCCGTACATCCCCATTGCCAAGCCGACCAGCATTTTGTTGTCACCCGCACCCGGCAGAGTAGCCGCATACAGCGCCAGCACCGGCAGCATCAGAAACATCCCCAGCATGCGCAAGGCATACACCCATGCCAAAGCCATGCTGGCCTGCATTTCCTGCGGATACATCCGAATACTGTTTTTTCTCGCCATACCGGGCCTGTCTGAAAATCCGTTTGAAACGGTTGGGATTATACGCTACCGCGCTAGGGCTGCCAGCCTATTTTGCCGGACAGCAACGGGCAACAAAAATGCTTTCAGACAGGCATTTCGTTTTGAATAGAATGCCTGAGACCTTTGCAAAATTCTTTTCGATACCTGAAAACACGTGCGTCATACTCGGGCTTGACCCGAGCATCTGTTTGTTTGAGAAGAAAAAGCAGATACTCGGGTCAAGCCCGAGTATGACGAGATATCAATAAATTCAGGATGAAAAAGTTTTTTGCAAAGGTCTCTGCCGTCTGAAAAAAAATATTTTGAGAAACACCAAAGCACGCACGGCACTTGCCGACAAGCGTTTTAGCCAAATCGCATCTAATAATATTTTCAGACAGGCCTGTCTGAAAATATTATCTAGCCCCATTGCCAGCGGTTGCGCCAAGCACCGTAAACCGCATTCGGATATTTGTTCTGCCCCAAGCTGCCGTTGTAACGTGCCAGCGCACGAGTCATATTGCCATTCTCGCGGTCGCGGTAATAGCGCAGGATGGTGCAGCCATAACGCAGATTCGTGCGGATATCAAATAAGTTATGAGAAGAACGGCCGATGTAGCGCTGCCAGAACGGCATCACCTGCATCAGCCCGCGCGCGCCCACCCCGCTGATGGCATATTGGCGGAACGCACTTTCCACTTCGATCAGGCCGAGCACCATCTGAGTATCCAGCCCCGCACGCACCGTTTCATATTGGATATGGGTGAGCAAACGGCGCCGTTCTCGCTCGTCGGGCACATAACGGCTAAGCCTGGCAGACATCGCCGCGAGCCAACGCTCTCCCTCTTGCGCGCTGGAGAACACCAGTCGTGCAGGATTCACATTATCAACCGAGCTGCGCATCACCGAAGCCACGTCGTCGGACAAAGTTTCCTCGCGCTGCGCACCCGCAACAGCCCACTGCGGCAGCAGCAAGGCCGCGCCGCCTGCCAACAACAGCTCGCGACGCGAAACAGAATGAAAATGATGTGTTGTTTTTTCCATAAATCGTAATGTGCACACAATGCCTGTCTGAAAAGCGCTCTGCTTATTTTCAGACAGGCATCCGCATAAAAAACCAGTAAAGCACTTATTATAAAACATTTTTCCCATCATCGCCGCTGGCTGCCGCAGCGATACGCGGTATAATGCAATCTTTAGCGTCAAGCGCAACACTTTTCTATTCCACACCGCCGCCCAAACGCTTGAATTCAGAGCGGCCAACCCCACATTGAAAGCCATTATCCGAACCACTACTCGAGAGAACCGAAGCGATGAAAAAACATCTGATCTTACTGGCCGTAACCTCCCTCGCACTGGCCGCCTGCAACGACACCAAACAAGCCCAGCTTGAGCAGCAACTCAAAGCCCAACAAGAACAAATCGCCCAGCAACAAGCCCAACTCGAAGCCATGCAAAACGGCCAGCAACAAGACAACACCGTTTACCAACTGAATGCCGATGCAGTCAACGAAACCCTGTCGCCCGAAGCACAAGCACAAGGCAAGCAAGGCGAAACCGTTACCGGCACCGACGGCCAGCAATACGTTTACGACCCCTCCACCGGCAGCTGGCTGTTGCAAAGCCTGATTGGTGCCGCCGCCGGCGCCTTTATCGGCAGCGCCTTGGCCAACAAATTCACCAAAGCGCCGGCCAACAGCCCGGCCGCCCAGCAAGTGCGCACCCAATATTCGCAACAATACAAAGGCAAAACCGCACAAGCACCGGGCAGCCTCAGCCCGCGCCAACAGGCCGCACAAAGCCAGCAACAACAAAACCGCCAAAGCAATGCCAACACCTATCGCCCAACCAATCAGGCTCAGCCCAATTACCAACAGCCGCGCCGCAGCGGCATGAGCCGAGGTTTCGGCCGCCGCCGCTAACCCTCTCCCGGCCCTATTCAGGGCCGTTATCCTGATTAACGGCAAAGCAGCAGGCCGGGCAATACCCCGCATAAACATAAACTATTACCTCCGACAACATCTTTCAGACAGGCGTTTTCATAGTAAAATAAGCCTGTCTGAAATTATTTTCTCAAGGAGCCGCTCATGAGCGAAACCCAACACCACAAACTGATTATTTTAGGTTCCGGCCCCGCCGGCTACACCGCCGCCGTATACGCCGCCCGCGCTAACCTGCAACCCGTTATCATCACCGGCCTGGCACAAGGCGGCCAACTGATGACCACTACCGAAGTCGACAACTGGCCGGCCGATGCCGAAGGCGTACAAGGCCCCGAGTTGATGGCACGCTTCCTCGCACACGCCGAGCGCTTCGGTACCGAAATCATTTTCGACCACATTCAAGAAGCTGATTTGCAAACCCGCCCCTTCGTACTCAAAGGCGATATGGGCACCTATACCTGCGACGCCTTAATCATCGCCACAGGTGCATCCGCTAAATACCTCGGCATCAAAGGCGAAGAAGTCTTCGCCGGCAAAGGCGTTTCCGCCTGCGCTACCTGCGACGGCTTCTTCTATAAAAAACAAGACGTCGCCGTAGTCGGCGGCGGCAATACCGCCGTTGAAGAAGCGCTGTATCTGGCCAACATCGCCAACACCGTTACCCTGATCCACCGCCGCGACAGCTTCCGCGCCGAAAAAATCATGGTCGACAAGCTGATGCAGCGCGTAGAGGAAGGTAAAATCATCCTTAAACTCAACGCTACCTTAGACGACATCCTCGGCGACGACAGCGGCGTCAACGGCGCCCGTCTGAAATACAACGACGGCCATACCGAAGACATCGCAGTAAACGGCGTATTCATCGCCATCGGCCACAAACCGAACACCGACCTCTTCAAAGGCCAGCTCGATATGGACGAAACCGGCTACCTCATCACCCAGGGCGGTACCGGCGACAATGTCGGCCTTACCAACATCGAAGGCGTATGGGCCGCCGGCGACGTGAAAGACCACACTTACCGCCAAGCCATCACCAGCGCCGCTTCCGGCTGCCAAGCCGCTCTGGATGCCGAACGCTGGCTGGATCGCCAACATTAAACCTCTATATCCCAGCGCACCGCGAAACCATCGCGCGGTGCGCTTTAATTTTCAGACAGGCATTGAACTTTAACCGCCTCTCCCTATATACTTTTAAGTATTCACTCGAAATCAAAGGAGCAAACAATGATTAAATTAACCACCAACAAAGGCGTCATCACCCTCGAGCTTGATCACGAAAATGCCCCGATTACCGCCGCCAACTTCGAACAATACGTTAAAGACGGCTTTTACGACGGCGTGATTTTCCACCGCGTGATTCCCAATTTCATGATCCAAGGCGGCGGCATGACCCCCGACATGAAAGAAAAAGACACCCGCGAACCGATTCAGAACGAAGCGCAAAACGGTCTGAAAAACGACAAATACACCATCGCCATGGCGCGTACCATGGCGCCCCATTCAGCTTCCGCACAATTCTTCATCAATACCAAAGACAACGACTTTCTCAACCACACCTCGCCCAGCATGCACGGTTGGGGTTACGCCGTCTTCGGCAAAGTGACCGACGGTTTCGACGTAGTCGATGCCATCGAAAAAGTGTCCACCAAACGTCACGGAATGCATGACGACGTACCGGTCGAGCCGGTGGTAATCGAAAAAGCCGAAATCGTTTAAAACGCTTTATGCTTTAAAAATGCCTGTCTGAAACCGTTTCAGACAGGCATTCATTCTGCGCGACTATGTTAAAATCCCCCATTTCCGTATCAAACTTTTCCCTGCCGCGAGCACACCATGAAACCCTCTTTGCTGGACAAATTACAACAACTGGCCGACCGCCTCGAAGAAGTCACCCACCTCTTGGGTTCTCCCGAAGCCACAGCCGATATGGATAACTACCGCAAGCTCAATAAAGAACATGCTGAAATCACGCCGGTAGTTGAAGTATTCCAACGATACCGGCAAGCGCAAAGCGATTTGGCCGAGGCTGAAAACATGCTGTCCGACCCCGAAATGAAAGAGTTTGCCGCAGAAGAAATCGAAACTGCCAAAAACACCATCGATACCCTCGATTTCGAACTGCAAAAACTGCTGCTGCCCAAAGATGACGACGACGACAAAAACATCTTTATCGAAGTGCGCGCCGGCACCGGCGGCGACGAAGCCGCATTGTTCGCCGGCGATCTGCTGCGGATGTATAGCCGTTTTGCCGAACGCAACCGCTGGCAAGTCGAAATCGTTTCCGCCAGCGAGAGCGACTTAGGCGGCTATAAAGAAGTGATCGCCCGCATCATCGGGCTGGGCGCCTACAGCCGCCTCAAATTCGAATCAGGCGGCCACCGTGTACAGCGCGTGCCCGCCACCGAAAGCCAAGGCCGTATCCACACCTCAGCCTGCACGGTAGCCGTGATGCCCGAGGCCGACGAATTGGAGGAAATCGAACTGAACCCTGCCGATCTGCGCATCGATACCTTCCGCGCCTCCGGTGCCGGCGGCCAGCACATCAACAAAACCGATTCCGCCGTACGCATCACCCACCTGCCCAGCGGAATGGTAGTCGAATGCCAAGACGGCCGCTCGCAACATGCCAACAAAGCCCAAGCAATGAAAGTATTGGCCGCACGACTCAACGACATGCAAAAACGCGAAGCACAGTCCAAAGAGGCGGCCGAGCGAAAATCCTTAATCGGCAGCGGCGACCGCAGCGAACGCATCCGTACCTACAACTACCCGCAAGGCCGCGTTACTGACCATCGTATCAACCTCACCTTACATAAGCTCGATTTCATCATGGACGGCGACTTGGAAGAGCTCACTGGCGCACTGATTGCCGAACATCAAGCCGAGCTATTGGCCAATTTGAGCGATTGATATTTATAGCGGATTAACTCAACTTTCGCGAAGGCTTTCTGCACCTTAGCTCAAAGAGAACGATTTTGTAAGTCGCTGAAGCGGCAACAGAATACTTGATTGTCTGCGGCTTGCTGCCTTGTATCAAAGTAATTAAATCCGCTATATATAGCGCTTTTCATAAAAAATGCCTGTCTGAAAGTTTTCAGACAGGCATTATGATGACGATTAATTTATATCTAATAAAAAGTGAAATGGAAAAACTTATTTACTTTACTTAGTTTTCCAAAACATGCTCCAGAAGAAAATAAGTTCCGGATACAAGTTTTTTCAACTAATAATTAATATAAATTTTTCACTGCATCGACTAACGCTTCTTACCAAAAATCAGCGATACTACTGCCAAAATCAGAAAACCAATAAATAATATCTTGGCAATCGAAGCAGCACTACCGGCAATACCAGTGAAACCCAATACCCCGGCAACAATCGCGATAATGAAAAATATTATAGAATAATGCAACATAAGTTTCTCCCTTCGTAGTTGGTCTAATAGCCTTAGCCTTGTTTCGGCAAGCCTTACTTATTGAGCGTTAAACCAGTCGTCAACTTCTTTTTCAGCATCTTCTTTACTGCGACCATAACGCTCTTGAATACGACCGACCAACTGATCACGTTTGCCTTCAACCACATCCCAGTCATCATTAGTCAGCTCGCCCCATTTTTCTTTGGCTTTACCTTTAAGTTGTTCCCATTTGCCTTCGATGATATCTTTGTTCATTTCACTACTCCTTAAATCGGGTTAATAAATATTACAACAACACATCCAGACAATTGGTAAAATCACCAATTGATTTCAGAATATCATCGAAAATTCTAAGAAATCAAGACAAATATTCAAAATTTACAAACGGTTTCAATAAAAAATCAGATATTACACCTCTAATCACTTGAAAATATTAAAACTAAAATCGCCTCCCTTTATTAGAGAAAGTTACATCTTAATTGGCTGAAACTTACGTTTTTGTTGCCAAATAAGATATTTTATGCCTCAGCAGACCACAACCAGTCCGGCGGCGGCGGGGTCGGTACCTGCCATTGCGGCGGATAATCCACCCCGGTAAGGTAAAGGCCGTCCGGCATAAAAGTGGGCGGTGCCAACAGCCGGCTTCGCGCAGCCAATAAATCGGCAAAGTCCGACACACCGATACGGCCGTTGCCCACATACACGAGCGCCCCCACAATATTGCGCACCATATGATGCAAAAACGCATTACCGCGTATATCCAGCGCCATTAACTGCGGCGTTCCCGTAAGCGAAACTTCATACATCGTCTTCACCGGCGACTTGGCTTGGCAACCGGCCGCACGAAAGCTGGAAAAATCATGCTCGCCCAACAATAAAGCAGCTGCTTCTTGCATAGGCTCCGGCGCCAACGGCGTATGCGTCCACCCCACCCGCCCCAGCAGCAACGGCGAACGCACCGGAGAGGATTGCAATACATAACGGTAGCGCCGCCCGAACGCATCAAACCGGGCATGAAAATGCTTATCTACCGGCAAAGCCTGCCACACTGCCACGCCCGGCGGTAAATGCGCGTTTACCCCGCGTATCCAAGCCTGTGCCCCGCGGCTGGCAGTGGTATCGAAATGCACCACCTGCGCCGTGGCATGCACGCCCGTATCGGTGCGCCCTGCAGCGGTAACCGTGATGGATTCGCAGGCAATGGCGCTCAACGCCCTCTCCAGCGCCGCCTGCACCGTAACCACACCGTCGGCCTGCTTTTGCCAACCGAAAAAGCGGCCGCCGTCATACGAGAGCATCAACGCCCAACGCTGTTTAACCGCCCGAACCGCTGATTCTCTTTTCGCTCCGTCTTCCTGAATCATCCTGAATCATCGCCCAACTTCATATAAAATACCGAAACTGCTCACAGCTTGCATAATTTTGCACAACACCGCAGCAGTTTGCCTATGCGTAAAAGCCCGGCAAAAGCGAAACACTTTGCCGGCATATTTGCTATTATAAGAAGCACCCAAACAGTCTGGCGAATATTTTTGCCCGCTTGAGCGCTTGTGTAACGCGCCATATCCAAAAACACAACTGTCACGCGCAGCCGATACAGTGCATCACTTTATGTTGCTCGACTCTATTTTGCCGAAGGTTAACCATGAATAAACCCTTAGCCCTTGTTTCATTAATCACACTCGCCCTGCTTACCGCCTGTTCCGACAAAGCGGAAGAAAAAGCCGGTAGCATTAGCTGCAACGATCCTGCCGTATTACAAAGCGCACGCGACAGCATTCTGCAAACCATCAAACAAGAAGCCCGCCAATACGCCCAAAATGACAATCGGCAATATGTTGACGCCGATAAAGTCATTGCCGCCGGCAGCGACTTGGGCATTACCCTGAGCGAAGTAAAAAGTAACAGCAACGGCACCTCTCCGGCCTGCACCGCCATACTCAACATCCAAATTCCCGAGCCGATACTTCAAGCCGCACGCGACAACCAAGCGCTGGTCTACTACCCGCAAAACCTCGACGGCATCCTGCAACAGCGTACCGGCGGCAATACCGGCTTAAGCTACGATAACAACGGCCTGTTCAAACAAGTATTAAACTACACTCCCGCACCCGCGCAAAACGCCGGCGTTACCGTAAACTATGCCGATAACAAGCTGACCAACACCGGCCAAACCCTTACCGCCACCTTGCTACCGTACGGCGTGAAAAGCATTTTGATGATGGGCGGCAAACCTATCCCGCGCGAAGAAGCCCTCAAGCAGCTCGCCATCGCCGCTTCCGCCTTAAGCGATATGCCCGCGCCGAGCAGCCAGCCCGACCCTCACGACATTCTGGAAAACAACAGCGCCTCTGCCATTTTCGCGCCTGAAACCGGCGCCGGCAGCGGCAGCGCACCGGAAACCCTGGCACCCAAACCCGAAACACCCGCCGCCAATATCTCACCGGGCGAACTTGACCAAGCACGCAGCAACAACCAACAAGCCGATGCCGACATCAACCGCGCTTGGGAGCGTCTCGAGCAGACGGTACAAAAAGAATTGCTTAGCGAGCAGCGCGACTGGATTCACAGCAAAAACAGTAACTGCCGCGCCGCCGCCGCCCGCGCCGGCAGCACTGAGGAAGCCGAATACCTGAAACTGCAATGCGATACCCGCATGACCCGCGAGCGAATTCAATATCTGAAAGGCTACAGCATTCCATAAACAAGATAGCGGTAAAGCTCAATGCCTGTCTGAAAAATATTTTTCAGACAGGCATTGAGCTTTGTAAAATTCTTTTCAATACCGGAAAACACGTGCGCCATGCTCGGTTTTGACCCGAGTATCTTTTTGGTTTGGGAAGAAAAAGCAGATACGCGGGTCAAGCCAGAGTATGACAAGTATCAATAAATTCAGCATGAAAACCGTTTTTGGCAAAGGACTCAGGCATTTATTTCTAACTGCTTTACTCTACTGAGAATATAGTGGATTCAATTACTTTGATTGACCATGACAGCAAACCGCAGACAATACACACATACGGCACCGATTCTGTTGCCGCTTCAGCGGCTTAAAAAATCCTTCTCTTTGGGCTGGGGTGCAGCAGAGCCTTCGTAAAAGTCAAGCTCATCTACTATATAAATTTATAAAAATCAAATATATTAAACAAGTCAAAACCAGCTGTCTATAACATAAGCAGCAAAAAAGAAGTTCCCCCATTTTGCTAAAACAGCCTGTTTTATTGGCAAACAGCTATTTTCTACCCGCCTCCTTTGTTGACAAGACTACTCATTCATTATACTTTTCCATTTTTAACCTTGATTTATTTAAATTAAAATAAGTTTTGATTTGCCTAATCAACCCACCATCCCAAGAGGTTTTCAACAATGAATCCGATGTATATTACCTTCGGGGTATATCTGATAGCCGTATTACTGATTGGCTTGGCAGCCTATTTTTCCACCCGCAACTTTGATGATTACATTCTGGGCGGCCGCAGCCTCGGCCCTTTTGTAACCGCCATGTCGGCAGGAGCATCCGATATGTCCGGCTGGCTTTTGATGGGTTTGCCGGGCGCCATTTACCTCAGCGGATTAAATGAAGCTTGGATTGCCATCGGTCTCACGATAGGCGCTTATTTCAACTGGCTACTCGTCGCAGGGCGCTTGCGTATTCATACCGAATATAATAATAACGCCCTCACCTTACCGGAATATTTCCATCACCGGTTCGGTGGTAACGGAAAAGTCATGAAGGTGATTTCCGCCTCTATCATTCTCTTTTTCTTTACCATCTATTGTGCCTCCGGTATCGTTGCCGGAGCCACCTTGTTTCAAAGCCTGTTTCCCGGCATGAACTACACCCAAGCCATGTGGCTGGGCGCGGGCGCCACCATCGCTTATACCTTTATCGGCGGTTTTCTCGCAGTAAGCTGGACGGATACCGTTCAAGCAACCTTGATGATTTTTGCGCTTATCCTAACCCCCATCATGGTTTATTTGGCTATCGGCGGCGCAGACCAAATGAATGCAGCCATCCAATCCATCGCACAAGGCAACGGCAAAGAATACGGCAGCCTGTTTGCCGGAACCACTCTCATCGGCATCATTTCCACTGCTGCATGGGGACTGGGCTATTTTGGCCAACCCCATATTCTTGCGCGCTTTATGGCTGCCGAAAACGTGAAATCTCTGGTTAGCGCCCGCCGTATCGGTATGAGCTGGATGATTTTATGTTTGGGCGGTGCGGTAGCAGTGGGTTATTTCGGCATTGCCTACTTCGGTGCGCATCCCGAACAGGTAGGCACCATGCAGGGCAACCACGAGCGCATCTTTATCGCACTGGCATCACTGCTGTTTAATCCATGGATTGCAGGCGTAATCCTTTCCGCCATTCTCGCCGCCGTAATGTCGACGCTCAGCTGCCAATTGCTGGTATGCTCCAGCGCCATTACCGAAGATTTTTATAAAGGCTTCTTGCGCCCGAATGCCACTCAGAACGAATTGGTTTGGGTGGGCCGCATTATGGTATTGGCCATCGCCGTTATCTCCATCCTGATCGCATCGGATCCCGAAAGCAAAGTATTGGGTTTGGTATCTTACGCTTGGGCAGGCTTCGGTGCAGCATTCGGCCCGGTTGTGATCTTATCTGTATTGTGGAAACGCATGACCGCCGGCGGCGCTTTGGCCGGCATGATTGCCGGAGCGCTCACCGTCGTAGCATGGGCGGAATGGGTGAAAAAACCTGCTCTGGCCGCACAACAAGCCGGCTTATTAACCATGTACGAAATCGTACCCGGCTTTATCGCATGCTGGCTGGTGGTGGTAATGGTTTCTCTGGCAAACAAAGAGCCCAGCCAAGAAGTGCAAGAACGTTTCGAAAAAGCCAATAGCGATTATCACGCGGCCCGATAATGGAGGCATCAAAAAGGCCGGCTGAACCCGTTCAGCCGGCCTTTTTATTTGATGAACCCATGGCAAGATTAAAAAACCTTACGGCAGAAAGCCTGTTTTCTAGGGGCTGTCGACAATTGACCGGCGAAGCGGTTTTTTGAGCTTGAATTGTCAAACCAAGCGCAACGTTTTTCGAAACAGCACCTCA
>NZ_JAUNHL010000066.1 GCF_030523955.1 Neisseria sp. | reverse complement strand
GAGGTGCTGTTTCGAAAAACGTTGCGCTTGGTTTGACAATTCAAGAGGCAAAAACAGCGTATGCAAGGCAAAAAGCACAGCAAGGTTGAACACCTTGCGAGCATTTTTAACGCCGCCGACGGGGATTTTTGACCAAAAACACTGCCGTTGCGTTAATTGTCGACAAACCCTAGATTAATCCTGTAAATATAATACCCGCCGAAGAGTAATCGGCGGGTATTATGATCATCATTTTTAGGCGGCGATTAGCCTTTGCGAGCCGGCAGTTTCTCTTTAATACGGGCTGCCTTACCGGTCAGGCCGCGCAAGTAGTACAATTTGGCGCGGCGCACATCACCGCGGCGTTTCACTTCGATTTTCTCTACGCGGGGTGAGTAGATGGCGAAAGTACGCTCTACGCCTTCGCCGTTAGAGATTTTGCGAACAATCACGTTGCTGTTCAGGCCGCGGTTTTTACGGGCAATTACAACGCCTTCATAAGCTTGCAAACGGGTGCGGCTGCCTTCAATTACACGAGCCCAGATTACCACGGTGTCACCCGGTGCAAAATCGGGGATTTCTTTGTTCAAGCGAGCGATTTCTTCTTGCTCTAATTGTTGAATCAGATTCATTATTTCATTTCCTAATTATGATTGGATGGCCTGTTGCTCTTCACGGATTTCTTGTAAGAGGCGGGCTTCCTGTGGGATTAAATCGCGCTTGGCCAGTAAATCCGGCCGGCGCGCTAAAGTGCGTTGCAGCGACTGTTTTAGTCGCCACTCGGCAATCAGGCCGTGGTTACCCGAGCGTAAGACTTCGGGAACCGGCAGGCCTTGAAATTCTAATGGCCGGGTATAATGCGGACAATCGAGCAAGCCGTTGGCAAAAGAATCTTGTTCGGCTGATTGCTGATCTCCCAATACGCCGGGTACCAATCTTAATACGGCATCCATCAGCATCATCGCCGGCAATTCTCCGCCGGAAACCACAAAATCTCCGATACCGATTTCTTCATTAATGCTGTTGGTGAGCAACCGTTCGTCTATGCCTTCGTAGCGGCCGCATAATAAGATCAAATCACTCAGTTGTGCGAGCTCAAAAACCTTATCGTGTGTAAGCGGTGCTCCTTGGGGGCTGAGATAAATCACTCTGCCGTTTTGGCCAACTTGTGCTCGGCGGGCACTGTCGATGGCAGCTGCTAGTGGGGGGGCCATCATAATCATGCCGGGGCCGCCGCCGAAAGGCCGGTCGTCAATATAGCCGAGTTTATTGTCGGCAAAGCGGCGTGGGTTGACTGCGTCAAACTGCCATAATCCCTGTTTTCTTGCCCGACCGGTAACGCCGTATTCGGTAATGCTGTCGAACATTTCGGGAAACAGGGTAACGGCTTGGATTTTCATCAGTAATCACTGCCCCAGTCAACCGTAATCGTACGGTTTTCAACATCTACGCGGTCGATAAACTGTGCCACAAAGGGAATCAGTTTTTGTCCGTACTGGCCGTCTACCACCAATACATCGTGGGCACCGGTTTCCATCAGTTTACTAACCTTGCCTAGAACCTCTTCTTGGCGGTTAGTGACACTCATGCCGATTAAATCTGCCCAGTAATATTCGTCTTCTTCAGTGTCGGCGAATTGATCGCGAGAAACTTCTATGGTATAGCCGCGCAAAGCGTGTGCTTTATCACGGTCGTCTATGCCGGTAAGTTTTACTTGCAATTCACCGTTGTGCAACTGGCCTTCGGACGGGGAAACGATAAGCGTTTTATTGTCTTTAACCAGTCGCCAATCGGCATAATCAAGCAGGCTGTCGGCATATTCGGTGCTGGCAGCTACTTTTACCCAGCCTTTGATGCCGAAAGCGCCTTTGATGTAGCCCATGGCTACCCATTTTGTATCAGACATGGGCGTCAGTCAGGCCGGATTAAGCGGCAACTTTTTGTTCTTTAACCAGTTTGGCAACGGCTTCGCTCAATTGCGCGCCTTGGTCGATCCAGTGGTTCAGACGCTCGGCATTCAGGCGTACGCGTTCTTGTTTCTCATTGGCTACGGGGTTGTAAAAACCTACGCGCTCAATGAAGCGGCCGTCGCGGCGGTTGCGGCTGTCGGTTACGACTACATTGTAAAAAGGGCGTTTTTTAGAGCCGCCGCGGGCTAAACGGATAACTACCATGTTCAAAATTCCTTTGAAAAATCGGATATATGGAAAACCGCTTATTTTAAGGTAATTTAGCTTTTCGGCGCAAGTATTTGTTGTGTCAGTTTCATTTTTATGCTGTTTTGCGGCTGGGTAAGCGGTAGGTTTGCGACATATAGTGTGCTATCTTGAGGTGAGTTTTTGACGGTAAAACCGAGTTTTTTCGCCAGTTTTATCATGGCCGGATTGTCGCGCAGGATTTCTCCTGACAAAGTTTGATAACCTTGCCGGCGTGCTTGATCTATTAGGGTTTCCATCAGGATGCGGGCCAGTCCTTGGCCTTGCAGGGCATCGTCTACCATGATGGCGAATTCGGCATGTTCGCCGGCACGTTCGCTGCTGTGTTGGGCATGAGCTACGATGCGACCATCGGCAGCTTCGGCTACGATGCCGCATTCGCGGGCGTAATCGATGCGGCAGAAACGCGCCAACATAGACGGTGGTAACTCGCGTAAGGGGCTCATGAAACGGGTTTTTCGGCTGGCGGCTGAGAGTTTGCGCACGAAACGCTGTAGTGCGGCGGCATCGTCCGGCAAGATGGTACGGATTCGGTAATCTTCGCCATTTTTTAAGCTCAGTGTTTGCATCACTTGTTTGGGGGGGAGCGCGGATAGCGTATAGGGTTGCAATGCGTGTTCACGAAAACTGATTTCCCGGCTAAACCAACGTTGCTCGGCAGCGTCGTAATATACGCTCCAGCGTTGCAGGGGTAAATTGAGCTCCAGTATTTGGTTGGCGATGCCGATCAGGTTTTTTAGATTCGCGTGATCGGCGGGTAGGTTGAGCAGGCGGGCCGCTTTTTCGGTGGTTAAGCCGCTAAACGGGGGCAGGAATACTTCGTTCGCGGCGGCATTTTTCAGGTGTAATAGCATGCCGAAGGAGTCGTCGGCTTGTAAAGATAGTGATGCGGCATCAACTGCCGGGCTTTCTGACAAGGGGAAGCCAATGTCTTGCAGCGTTTTTTGCGGTTGGCCGATCAGTTTTTTTAAGATATCTGGTTTGGCCAAGCCTTGCGGACGGCTGCTTTCAGTAGGTAGGCGTAGGGACTCGTTTTTGGTGTATTGTGCAAGTTGTAATGCGCGGCAAAATGATAAAGCTTCCTCGACGGTTGGAAATTGCAGCAAATGCCTGTCTGAAAATGGGGAGACGATGAGTAAGGGCTTGGCATGTTGCTGCTGTAGACGGCTTAAGTGATGATGAATTTCGCCTTCGTTTTGGTAAATCGTCGGCTCAATCAGAACGAGCACGGCATCGTTTTCTGGTGTGTCGAGCAGCTGGTGAATATGTTTGCAGAATGGCAGGGTGCCAAGGTTATCGGGCAAATAAGCTTCGTTGACTCGGCCGGCAGGGGGAATGCTGGTATGCGTTTCGGCCAGCCATCCGGCTTCACTGTTGCCACTGAGTAGCAGGCGGTCTATGGCCGGCAGTTGGGATTGGGCTGCGCGCACGGCTGCATTCAGTTCAGCCGGGCTGCGGCTCAATATCAGGCCGTGTTGTACACACCATTGTTGCAAGGCGGCTGCTTGTATTTCAGACAGGCATTGGGGGGCATGCAAAATCAACGGGAATTTGAGGGCGGCTTGGCGTAATGCGCTGAAGAAGCGGGTATCTGTTTGGCCGCCGGGGAATTGAACGACCATTAAGCCGGTGGTTTTGTCTTCTCGCAGATAGTCGATGAACTCTGCCGCTGATAGGTCTTGCAGGGTTTCGTTTAAGGTGATTTGTTTGCTGATACCGAACTGCCAGCGATTGAATAAATTGGGCAGGCTGTGGCCGTAGGATAGCAATGCGATGTTGCCTGGGTGCGGGCGGTGGCGGTAGAGGTTGATGTGCAGTCCATACGCGGGTGAGTGGAGGCCGGCGGGATCGCAAACGGCAACCGATAATTTTTGTTTGCGGGCTTTGGCTAATGATTTCTCAACGACGGCGAGCGTGTCCTCATCAAATGCCGACCAGTTTTGCAATAAAACGATGTGGCGGATTTGTTGTTTCAGACAGGCTTTAAACAGGCTGTCGTAAGTGGCGGGAGGGGTGGTGATCACGGCCAAGTCGGCGGCCTCGGGCAGTTTGCTGAGCGAAGGGAAGGCTGGCAGGCCGCCTATATTGCGGTGATGCAGGTTTAGCGGGGTTATTTTAGCCTGTAATTCTGTGGAATGGAGCATGGAAAAAATGCGTTCGCCAAAGCTATCCGGTTGCTCACTGGCGCCGATAATGGCGATGTGTTGAGGATGGAATAGGTGGGACAGCGGGTGAGGCATTCGAATCACTCCTGCGCCGCTTTGGCGGCATATGGAATCAAAATAAAAAAACAATGGCTGGAGGTGAAATTATTTTAGCTTTGTATAAATTGTGTTTCCTGTAACAGCGTAACCGCCGGATATAAAGTTTTCTGTTATCGTGGATCACTTTCTCGAAAATATGTAAGCACGCTTAATCTGAATATGTCGGCTTTTTCGGCATTCCGTCTTTTTGATAAGCTTTTTAATATAAGTGAAATGAAGATAAATGAAAAGCCCGGTTTGTAAAACAAGTCGGGCTTTTTGGAATATTTAGATTTTTGTAATACAAATAGGGTCTGTTGACAATTGGCCAGTGAAGCGGTTTTTAACCAAAAACACTGTCGTTGCGACAACTGTCAACAGACCCTGGTGAGACAAGCGGATATTTTGTATGCCTGTCTGAAAGTGTTATTTAGTCAAGGTAAGGCGCCAATGCAGCTCGCAACAATTCGGGGTTATTAACCGAAGTAATTTGGGCGCGGCCTAAATACTCCAATGTAATAAATTGCATCACGCCGCTGCTGACTTTTTTGTCATGCTGCATATGTGTCATCCAGCGCTCGAAAGAAAAACGGGGAGGCTCGGTAGGTAGGTTGGCTTGTTGCAGCAGGCGGATAACACGATCGGTGTCTGCTGTTTCGAGTTGCCCCAGTTGTTCGGATAAACGGCAGGCCAATACCATGCCTGCGGCCACGGCTTCACCGTGCAACCACACACCGTATCCCATCTCGGCTTCGATGGCATGGCCGAAAGTATGGCCAAGATTGAGCCAAGCGCGGATGCCTTGTTCTTTTTCGTCACTCTCGACAATCTCTGCCTTCATGCGGCAACAATGTTCGACTGCTTGTGCCAATACGCTTTCATCTTGGCGCATTAGCAAGGGCATTTGCTCCTCCAGCCAAGCAATAAATTCAGCATCGCCCAACAAACCATATTTAATAACTTCGGCCATGCCAGCAGAGAATTCGCGTGGAGGCAGGGTAGATAAGCTGGAAAGGTCAGCTAACACGATTTCGGGCTGGTAGAACGCGCCTATCATGTTTTTTCCCAGCGGATGGTTGATTGCGGTTTTTCCGCCGACCGATGAATCTACCTGACTGAGCAAGGTGGTGGGAATCTGAATAAAGGGTACCCCGCGTTGGTAGCAAGCGGCGGCAAAGCCAACCATATCACCAATCACGCCACCGCCCAGCGCAAGCAGCGCAGTTTTGCGTTCTGCACGTTGCTCCATCAAACCATCAAAAATTTGATTGAGAGAGTGCCAGTCTTTGTGTGCTTCGCCGTCGGGTAACACGATGGTGAAGTGCCGTGTACCCAACTGGTCAAGCTGCTGTTGTAATTGGTTGAGATATAACTTGGCGACGGTATCGTTGGTAATGATAACGGCCGAATGTTTGAGATAGGGCTTGAGCAGCTCGGCCGCCTGATCGATTAGGTGACGGCCGATAAAGATGGGATAGTGGTGAGAGGGGGTATTAACGGTTAGTTGGCGCATAATGCTTGCTGTTTTTTTAGAATGTCTAAAATTTTTTCTGCTGTTTTGTGGCAGCCGTCTTCTCCGGCATCGATGACGAAATGAGCCGTTTCCCGATAAAGTGCGTCACGCTTTTCCAAAAGCTCCTGTAATTTGACATAAGGATCGGCGACTTGCAAAAGAGGGCGGCTTTTATCGCTGCGGGTACGTGCTAATAATACATCAGGGGAGGCGCTCAGATAAAACACTACACCGCGTTCATGTAAGTAACGGCGGTTTTCAGGGCGCAATACTGCCCCGCCACCGGTAGCTAAAATAATCGGTTTTTCCTGTGTAAGCTCGTCAATTACTGCACTTTCGCGGTTGCGGAACCCTTCTTCGCCTTCTAATTCGAAAATGGTGGGAATGGATACACCCGTGCGATCCATAATGACATGATCACTATCATAAAATTGGCACTGTAAATCCTGTGCCAGTTTCTTGCCAAGGGTGGTTTTTCCGGCGCCCATCAGGCCGATTAGAAAAATATTGTCATGTATCTTTTCCATAGGGGCTGATTGTAACTGAAATTTGCTGAATTGCTAGCTTTCGATGTGATTTTTTCGAGATATTCTGTGAGATATATTTAAAATAAAATGCTTTAAAAATTCATAAAATTAATTAAAAATATTGATTTAGAGCTATTGTTGAAAAGAAGTTTTAAAAAAAAGTCACGAGAGGGAGGAATGCTGCGAGATTTTGAATGAGAAAAAGCTATTCGACGAAACGCTCTTAGCCTGTCTGAAAAAGTACCATAATCGGATGAGTATAGAGCGGATTAACTTAAACTTTCGCTACGGCGTTGCTGCACCTTGCTGTTTCGTATCGAAATATAATTAAATCTGCTATATAACCAGATGGGTATTTAATTGGCTTGCTATGTTAGTTGAATGGCTAATAATAAACGCCGGAAGCAAATATGCTGCCGGCGTAGGATGTTGCTAGGAATGGATTAGTAACGCAAGTTGCTGCCTTGATGATCCATAATACGCGGAGTAATAAAGATCAAAAGTTCGTTACGGCTATCGCTACGCGAGCGAGATTTGAACAGATTGCCGACAACCGGAATATCTCCCAAGAACGGTACTTTGTTCACGGTATCGCTGTTTTCTTCTTCATAAATGCCGCCCAGAATCAGTGTGCCGCCGTCTTCCACCATGGCCATGGTTTTCAGGTTTTTGGTAGAAATACAAGGTTCGCTTGCGCCGCAAGAGGCATCTACGCTGTCTTTATTGACTTGAATGTCCATAATGATCTGGCCGTCAGGTGTAATATTCGGTGTTACTTTCAAACCCAATACTGCTTTTTTGAAGCTGGTCGATGTAGCACCGCTGGAAGATGCTTCTTGGTAAGGAATTTCTTTACCGGATTCGATAACCGCTTCTTTACGGTCTTGCGTCAGAATGCGCGGGCTGGAGATAATTTTCGATTTACCTTGAGCTTGTGAGGCGGACAATTCCAAGCCTAAAGCGCCTGAAGCAAACGAATGGACCAAAGCCAAAGTAGAAGTAGCACTGGATACCGGCAGGCTAACGTTGGGGTTAAAGGTGAACGGGGTAGGTGTAACCAAAGTATTGGATCCACTTACTGCATTATTGTATGCACTATAAGCGTTACTAACCGCAGTGCCCGAGTTGTTCACGGCATTGGCGAAATCAGAACCCCAGCTGTTACTGCCGTTCACACCCTGATAGCCGAATTTCACGCCCAAATCGCGGGCAAATGAATCGGTTGCTTCTACAATACGTGCTTCTACCATTACTTGACGGGTCGGAACATCCAATTCCTCAATCAACTTCTGGAATTTACGGATAACCATGGAGGTATCAGTAATAATCAGTGTATTGGTTGCCGGATCCATTAAAGCGCTACCGCGTTTGCTCAGAATGGAGTTCTCATTAGAGCTGGAATTATTGTCCTCGAGGTTCAGGATTTTGCGAAACTCTTCAACATTTTTGTATTTTAATTGGAAGGTTTGGGAATACAGCGGTCCCAAGTCGTTAATCTCGTTTTGAGCTTGTAACGTGGCTTTGTCTTTTGCCAGCAATTCGTCACGCGGGGCAACGTTGATGATGTTACCGGTACGACGCATATCCAGATTGCGGGCATCCAATACCAAATCAAGTGCCTGATCCCACGGCACATCTTTCAGAGTCAATGTCATTTTGCCATTTACGCTGTCGCTGGCTACGATGTTTATGCCGGACTCTTTGGCCAGAATCTGCAGAATAGTCCGCACTTCTACATCTTGGAAGTCGAAAGAAACACGTTTACCACTGAAGTTTTTACTCTTTTTCTCCAAACCGGCACTCTCTTGGCTGATTTTGGGAGTGACTTCAAAGGTGAGGCGGCCGTTTGCAGCTTGTTGGCGTAAATCCCAATTGCCATTGTTTTTAATAACAATTTGGGTTGCGTTGCCCAAACGTTTCATGGTGATGGTGCGAACAGGTGTATTGAAGTCCGATACATCCAAGTTACGTTGGGATTGAATTTGGATAGGATAGTTCTTCAATGTAACCACAATGCGGTCATTTTGGCGTTTGATTTCCGGTTCGCCGGTAAAGTTGCCCGTATTGAGCTCAACCACACCTGCATTGCCGGAGCCTTTTCTAAAATCGATATTGGCGGTATTGCCGATTTGTTCCTGTTGGGCGCGTGCTACCGGAGAAGAGCTCACGACTGCAGCAGCGGGAGCCGCTGCTTCGTTGACATAAACCCAAACTTCCTGATTTTTAATTTCTGTCTTATATTGACCGGCCTTGCTCAAATTCAGCAATACACGGGTTTTTCCTTTATCTTCGGCTGCACTGATCTGATTTAACAAAGGGTCTGCATATTCTAAAACCGACTGGCCAAGAGCCACTCCTGTGCCCGGAAAGTCCAGAGCGATGCGAGAAGGAGAGCCTGCATTAAAACCGGTTGGTGCAATGACGTCACGATCGAATTTGATCTTAATGATTTTCTGATTGTCCGGCAAAGTGGAAACATTGATATCGGTAATATTTCCTGCAAAAGCCGTCTGGATAGCCAAGCCTAAACCGATGGCTGATAAAGTTTTGATGGTGATAGGTTTCATTATTCGTTACCCCTTAATTACTGGAATTGTTTGAGCTGTTGTTTTGGTCTTGTGTGTTATTTAAAGGTAATTCGGCATTGCGTAGCTGCCAGTTACCGTAAGTATCTTCGAACACCTCGGTCAGAATGATTTTATCTGCTTGAATAGAGGTGATGCGACCGAAGTTCTGGCCTGCGTAATTACCTGGTTTTACGGTATAAACATGTCCGTCGGCTTCAATAAATGCGGAAATCTGGTTGCCTTTTTTAAATGAACCAACATACTTCAGATTTTCTAGGCTGAAGTTTTCCAAGACTTCTTTGGGGCGGTTGGTGTTCGGGGCATTAGCGCCGGATAAACCCACATTGAGGCGTTTGGCATTGAAAGCGTTCATACCGGAAGTTTTGGGTGGAATATAAGTCACCATAGGGTTAACTGTCGGTTGCTCAAACGGCTGGATATGTTGTTTGGCATCCTGATCGGTTTTTTGCATCCATTCACGTAGGTCTTCATGCTGAGCACTGCATGCAGCCAAGACTGATAGGCTGGATAGGAGTAAGATTGAGCGATTCATTATTCTGCTTTCCGATTCCGTTATTGTGGAGAAGTGCCTGCGGCATCTGTTTTTTGTTCGGCGGCCGGTGCGCCTTCTGGATTTGCTGCAGCGTGCTCTTTTGCAACCTCTTCTGCCGGGCGTGTTTTATAAGTGCTGGCAGTAGAGGTAAGCGTCAGAGTGTCAGTTTTTTCATCTTTGGTTAAACCGATGGATTCTAGAGCGATAATACGTGAAAGGGCACCTACATCGCGTGTAAATTGGCTGATTTGGTCATATTTACCGGTAATAGAAATACTATAAGGTAATACTTGAATAGGACCGTCGTTCGAGGGCGCTTGCGGGGTGACGCTGTTGGTGCGCATACCATTGTTAGCAGCAGCCTGGTGGAGTTCCTGAATCAGGTTGGGAATTTCCGCATCAGTAGGCAACTGTTTTAATAGTACGTCGAATGAAGTACGGATGGCGGCCAACTCGGCTTTCAGGTTGTTAAGGCTGGCAGCCTGAATACTTTTTTCGGCATAGCTTTCTTTAAGCTTGACCTCCGCTTCTTTCTGAACATCTAGCTCCTCCAGTTGAGAACGAAATAATGCGAAGTAACCTAACCCCATAATGCCGATAACAATAAATGCAGCGATGGCCAGCTTGGAAGGATTATCCAATTGGTGTAAGGTTTGCAAGTCGACGTTTTTCAATGTTTTAGTAGCCATTATTATTTTCCCTCGTTTGTTGTTTTAGGTATATTGTTTTGATTGAGCAATACTTTTAACGAGAATTCCTGCGAGCTATCGGTTTTTTTGATGCTTAAAAGTTCAGGTTGCATAAAAAGACCCGTACTTGGTATCGAACGCATAAACATGGCGATTTTGTTATCGCTGGTTGCTTTGCCGTCTAAGATGTAGGTCTGATTGTTTTCTGCTCGGATAGAAGTCAAATAAGTGCCTTCGGGAATCAGTACGTTCAAAGTATCGATAATATAAGCAGCTTGGAAACGTTTGTGCTGCAATTCTTCGATTTTTTGTTTACGCTCCAAGAAGCTGCGCTTTTCTTCCTGCAGTTGCGAAATCTGTATCAATTTTTTTTCTTGTTCGGCAATGGCTGTTTTCAGAAAGTTATTGCGCTCTTCCTGCTTGCCAATAGCTGTTTGGATACCCATATAAGTTAATGCTGCCAAGCCTATGCCTGTGGCGGCGGCGGCTAGCATAAGCATGTTGAAACGTTGTTTTTTGCGTTGCTCGATTTGTTCCCGGTATGGTAATAGGTTGATCTTAATTAATTCGATCATGTTATAAGCCCCTTAATGCTAATCCAAAAGCGATAGTCAATGATGCCGCATCTTGCTGTAATTGTGATAAATCAACCGAATTGCCATTATCGGTGTATGTTATAGGGTTGACACACTGAGAAGCGGTGTTTGTTTGTGAGAAAACGGTTTCTGCCAACCCGATTTGCTGTGAAGCGCTGCCGGTTAAGAAAACATGGCGCACGCTTGAGAACTGGTCACTCGGTTGTGTTGTATAGTAAAACTGCAATACCCTTTGTACTTCTTGTGCTACCTGAATATTGAAGCGGTCAGCAATTTGCGATTGATAGTCGGCAGGTTTATTCTGCGTATTTTTCATCGCTTCTGCTTGATCCTCTGATACTTGGTAAGTACGTTGAATGAGTTGAATGAGTTGGTCGTTGCTGACAGCAGTTTCTTGTTTGTAAAGGATTTGGCCGTTTTGGGTCACGATTGCCTGCATCTGGCTGTCGCCGATTTCGATGACTGCGATTTTCTCGTCTTCCAATTCGGGGGCGTGTTGGTTAATCCAATAATTGAAGGCATTGGCCTTGGCGAACAGGTCTACATCCATATAGGCCGGAGGCAAATCGGCACTCTCAAAAACTTCCAAGCGCGGTTCAAGATCTTCTTTGCGTGCTGCAACCAGAAGGATTTGCTGTCCGGCAGGCACGATAGAAGTTCCCATAATTTGGTAGTCGTAATTCATTTCCTCCACAGAACCCAGTTGGTTGAGTTCGCTCTCGGCAAACTCTTCCAAGCTGATTTCGCTATCTTTAGGATAAACTATCGTTTCAAGAGTCACCAAATTCTGTGGCAATGCAGCAACAATGTTTTTATTGCCTGAGTGGAGCTGGGTATATGTGTGTTGTAAATAGGAAACAAGTTGGTCGTAATCTTGAATTTGATTACCCCGGATAATATTTTTGGGCAGTCGGGTGATAACGTATTTTTCCAACTGGATTTGGTTTAAACTACGCCCCGAGAGTTGTACCATTTTGATGGCGTTTTGGCTGATATCGACGCCTATTGCACCCTTTGAAGCTAAGCTTATTGAAGCTTTGTTTGTTGTATTATTTTGATTTTTTAATAAACGCATAATGTGAGTTTCCTGCCAATGTGAAAGTAAGCAATTGTATTGGTTTCCGTAAGTTGTTCAGATATTTCGCGCACTGAGGTACACTTGGTGTTTCTAAATACGCAGCTATTTTACTTTATTTACTGCCGATAATGGCAAAATTTATTACTTGGTCATGATTAAAAAAATTATTACTACTTTGCTTGGTCTCTTGCTAGGCTTAATGTTGTTTGTAGTGGGTTTGCTAGCCATTGCAATTTTGGTTACCTATCCTAAACTGCCGTCGTTGGATGCAGTGCAAAATTACCAGCCTAAGATGCCGCTGACGATTTATTCTTCGGATGGCAAACTTATCGGCCAGTTTGGTGAGGAACGTCGGGCATTCACTGAAATCCAAGATTTTCCTAAAGTATTGAAAGATGCGGTTATTGCCGCCGAGGATAAGCGTTTTTACGATCACTGGGGTGTAGACGTTATCGGTGTGGCACGCGCGGCGCTTGGTAATTTGACAGGCGGCGTACAATCCGGTGCCAGTACGATTACCCAACAGGTAGCCAGGAACTTTTATCTGACTAATGAACGTACGTTTACCCGTAAATTTAATGAGGCATTGCTGGCTTATAAAATTGAGCAATCGCTAACCAAGGATCAGATTCTAGAGCTGTATTTCAACCAGATTTATCTGGGTCAGCGTGCTTATGGTTTTGCAGCGGCATCCCGCATTTATTTCAATAAGGATGTTAAAGACTTATCTCTTGCTGAGGCTTCGATTTTGGCCGGTCTGCCCAAAGCGCCTTCTGCATTCAATCCGATTGTAAATCCCGAGCGTGCCAAACTGCGTCAGCAATATATCTTGAACAATATGGTTGAGGAAAACATGATTACGCCTCAGCAGCGCAACCAAGCTTTGGCCGAAGAGTTGCATTATGAGCGTTATGTTCAGCAGATTGATCAGAGTGCGCTTTATGTGGCGGAAATGGTTCGCCAGCAGATGTATGAAAAATATGGAGAAAATGCGTATAGCCAAGGGTTTAAGGTATACACAACGGTGAATACTGAAAATCAGAAAGCTGCCAACAGTGCGCTGCGCCGTACTTTGCGCGGTTTGGATCGTGGCAGTAGTTATCGTGGTGCCGAGGATTATTTGGATTTAGGTAAAACCGATAATGAAGAAGAAGATATCAGCAACTTTTTATCGAAGTTCTATACGGTAGACGGTATGGTGCCGGCGGTAGTGGTTTCGGCCAGTACGAAAAATGGCGTGGAAGTACAAATGCCTGATGGCAAACGTGTTAAGCTCAATAGTCGTGCATTGGGCTTTGCTGCTCGAGCAGTGAATAATAAGAGTTTGGGCGATGCCCAAATCCGCCGTGGTTCGCTAATTCGTCTGCAAAAAGGGAATTCCGGTTGGTTTGTGGTACAGGAGCCGTTATTGCAAGGCGCATTGGTATCGCTGGAGGCGAAAACCGGAGCCATCCGCGCTTTGGTGGGCGGTTATGACTTCCATAGTAAAACTTTTAACCGCGCCACACAGGCCAAGCGGCAACCGGGTTCTACTTTTAAACCGTTTATTTATTCGGCGGCGTTAGCCAAAGGGATGACGGCGGCTACGGTGGTGAATGATGCTCCGATCTCGCTGCCCGGGCAGGGTATTAATGGCAGAACGTGGGAGCCGAAAAATGCCGACGGCCGATACAGTGGTTTTATTACCATGCGTCAAGCGCTCACTTATTCTAAAAACATGGTATCGATTCGTTTGTTGATGGCAACCGGTATTCCTTATGCGCAACAATATATCCAGCGTTTCGGGTTTAATCCGGCTGACCACCCGGCAGGTTATTCGATGTCATTGGGTACCGGCTTGGCTACGCCTTTGCAAATGGCCGAAGGTTATGCGGTGTTTGCCAACGGCGGCTATAAAGTGAACGGTTATGTAATCGATAAGATTTACGACAGCCAAAATAATTTGAAAGCGCAGATGCAGCCTTTGGTGGCCGGGCAGAATGCACCGCAAGTCATCGATCCGCGTAATGCTTTTATCATGTACAAAATGATGCAAGATGTGGTGCGCCGTGGTACCGCTACAGGTGCCGGTGCTTTGGGGCGTTCGGATATAGCGGGTAAAACCGGTACCACCAATGATGCTAAAGATGCTTGGTTTGTCGGTTTTACGCCTGAAGTGGTCACTGCGGTGTATGTGGGTTTTGATAAACCTAAGAGCTTGGGTAGTTCGGCTTTCGGCGGTACGGTGGCTTTGCCTGTATGGGTGAACTATATGAAGGTCGCTTTAAAGGGCATGCCGAGCAAAGGGATGGCTGTGCCTGCGGGTGTAGTCAACCGCGGTGGCGAATACTTCTTGAAAGAGCAGCAAGTAACCGATCCGAAATTGGCTTTGGATAACCGCGCCAGCGGCCCGGTAAACAGCCCGTTGAACAATAATACCCGCCGCAGACCCTCGGCAAACGGCAATGGCAATAATGATTCCAGTACGCCTGCCACCGGAGAAGTGCCGGTAGAGCCGATTAACCGCGCTCCGCAGCCTGCACAACAGGGCGGAGGCAATAAAGAAAGCAGCCAGTTGGATTCGTTGTTTTAAATAAAAACAGTTTGCCGTATGAAGAATGCCTGTCTGAAACTATTTTCAGACAGGCATTGTGTTTTTTAATATTGCGGATTTCATTACTTCGATACCAAGCACCAAGCCGTAATCATTCTCATGACACAACCTATAGCGGATTAACTTAACTTTCGCGAAGGCTCTGCTGCGCCAAAGCTCAAAGAGAACGATTTTGTAAGCCGCCAGCGGCAACAGAATCGGTTCCGTACTACTGGTACTGTCTGCGGCTTGCTGCTTGGTATCGAAGTAATTGAATCCGCTAAAAAGTAAGAAATCCAAATCAAAGGATAAAGCGAATGCCTGTCTGAAAAAACATAACGGCTATTTGGGTTGTTTTATAGTGAATTAAAATAAGAATTCCAAACTTTACTCCCCCCTTACCAGCAGA
>NZ_JAUNHL010000065.1 GCF_030523955.1 Neisseria sp. | reverse complement strand
TGGGAGATTTTATGACTGCATTGCTACGGAGTTCTTATTTTAATTGACTATATATGCGCACATGGGAAAGTGCGGCGGGCGAAGCCGCCGCACGCGCGGAACAGGCATTTTACCAACAATGGCGGATTGAAGCGGAGTTTGCGGATAAAAACGAAGTTGCGCGCCTGCAACCCTATTTGGCAGAAACCGTGCACCATGCGGTTTTACTACCCGATGCTTACCGGGTAAGTGATCCTTATGCTTTATCCCGTTCACTGGCCGATATCCTGGTTGGGCGCGGTGCGGAAATTTTATGTGAAGAAGTGTTGGCACTGGAAAGCAGCGGTAGCGGCCTGCTGGTCACAACTTCGACCACGGTTCATCATTCCGATAAAGCGGTATTGTGCGGCGGCGCGCACAGTGCGGATTTACTCAAACCGCTGGGTGCCAACATTCCTTTAATGGCCGAACGTGGTTACCACCTGACCTTGCCCCGGCAACAATTTCTGTTGAACGGACCGGTCTGCTCTGCAGAGCGTAATGTGTTTCTCAATCCGTTGGATTGTGGTTTACGGATTTCCGGGTTCAGCGAACTGGGCGGCCACCGTTTACCGGCCTATCCGCAACGTTATACGGTGCTACGCCATCATCTGCATGCTTTACTACCGCAAAGCGACAGCAGCCATGCATCAGAATGGATGGGGATGCGCCCTACTTTGCCGGATTCGTTGCCCGTTATCGACCTCTACCCAGGCATTCCCGCTCTGGGGTTGGCATTCGGACACCAGCATCTGGGCCTGACTTTAGCCGCCAGAACGGCGGAACTAATGGCCGACAAATTATCGGGAGCGGAGCCGACTCCTGAAACTGCAGCCTGCCGGCTTTCACGTTTCAATTAATCCGCAGCAAAACAACCATCCGGCTGAAAATCTAACAATTTAACCGCTACAAGGAGTATCGCCATGAGGAAAGGCATCACCCGAGTACAGTTCTTTATGCTGTCGTTCTTTCTATTCTCCATGTTTTTGGGGGCAGGCAATATTATTTTCGCACCGCCACTCGGACAGGCTGCGGGCACACATACCTGGATTGCGATGTCGGGCTTTTTGATCACCGGTGTCGGTCTGGTACTGGCAGCCATATACGCTTTGTCGATAGCAGGCGAAAAAATCGATCTTCTGGCAGGGCGGGTAGACAAACGTTTCGCCGTTTTTTATTCCGTTTTATTGTTTCTGTGTTTGGGGCCCTTATTCGTGATTCCGCGTACCGCCGCGGTTGTATTCGAAGTTTCTGTTAATCCCCTGCTGCCCGACAGCCTGAAACAGTCCTTCTGGTCTCTATTGTTGTTTTCCCTGTTTTTCATCGGCAGCACGATATATCTATCCCTTGAACCCAGCAAATTCGTAGCACGCATCGGCCGCATCATCACACCGACGTTCATTATTTTGCTCGGCATTATCGTTATCAAATCGCTGGCTACTCCCATTGGCGCATTCGGCGAACCCACCGGCGATTACGTCGAGCACGCTTTCGGCAGAGGGTTCACCCAAGGTTACAATACCATGGATGTACTGGCGGCCTTCGTATTCGGTAAAATCTTTCTGGATGCCGCCCGTCTGGCCGGCGTACAATCGGAAAAAATGCCTTCGTTCTTTATCAAAGCTGGGCTGTTTACCATGATCGCATTGGCATTGGTACAGATCAGCTTGGCCGCTATGGGTGCATCCAGCGTTAGCGCCATCGGCATCTCCAAAAACGGCGGGGAAGCTTTGCCCCAAATCGTATATCTGTTATTGGGGCAGACTGGTGTTATCATGCTGGCCTGCGTGGTGTTTCTGACCGGTTGGACGACTGCAATCGCCTGTCTGGCCTCGGTAGCGGAATATTTTTCACGCCAGTTTCCTCAATTCAACTATCGAGGATGGGTGATTATTTTCGGCCTCATCAGCCTTTTGATTACCAATTTCGGTTTGAATACCATTTTAACCATGGCGCTGCCGGGCTTGTATTTTCTCTATCCGGTTTCCATTACCTTGATGATTTTGATCTTTTTAAACCGTTTTTTTGATGGCCGCCAGGCGGTTTACGTAGGAGCGGTAGCGGCTGCCGGATTGATGAGAGTTTTGGACGGACTGAAGTCGGTGAATTTACTGCCTGCCGCAGCAGATGCTTTTTTAAGCGCCTATATTCCGTTCTACAGCAGCGGCATGGGATGGATTATGCTGGCCGTCAGCGGCGGCATCATTGGCTGGTGTTATTTCAAATTGACGGGGCAAGGCAGCCGCAGGTTTGAAAACAGCCCTGTCAGTTGATTTTCCAACGCCCGAAACCGCTTATATCAAAGCCGCCCCGACAACCGATTTGTCACCGTAAAAGGGCGGCTTTACAATACTTTATTTTACGATTTCCCGATTATTGATTATGGACAACACCACTGAAACTTCTTGCGGCATATTGGCAAACAAACTCAAAACCTTACGCAGACAAAGGCAATTGACCTTGCAGGCGCTGAGCGAGCGCAGCGGCATTTCCACTGCTACCCTTTCCAAAATCGAAAACGGCCGCCTCTCGCCTACTTATGAAAAAATCATTGCTCTGGCAAAAGGCTTGGAAGTGGAAATATCGGCACTGTTCGGTGATGAAGTCCAGCAGCCCTCAGGTGGCCGCCGTAGCGTGGTGCGCAGTGGCGGCGGTGTTCCCTACCATTCTGCTCAATATGCTTACGAATTGCTGCACACCGATTTGAACCACAAACGCTTCACGCCCATGTTGGCAGTCTTAAAAGCACATGAACGAAGCGAATTTCCCCGCCTGCACCATCATGAAGGCGAAGAGTTTTTCTACGTACTCTCCGGCAGAGTAACGCTCTATACCGAATACTATACCCCGGTTACGCTTGATCCCGGCGATTCCTGTTATTTGGACAGCAGTATGGGGCATGCGTGTATCTCCGCTTCCGAGCAAGATGCTCACATCTTATGGATCTCTTACACCGTTTCGTTTGCCACAGATCACACTGATATCGGCTGAAAACACGGAATATAACAAATAAACAAATTATTCAATACAATCCCGCCATGGCCTATTCAGAAGACTTCAAACAACCCGTACTCAAAAACTCCGTCAAGGGTGGACGATTCGCAGAACGGCAAAAGAATTCGGTATCGCCACCTTTACCATCATGCTTTGGATACGTCCCAAACAGCCCCTTCGAAACAACGGAAAAACCGCAAAATCAGCGCCCAAATATTGCTCGAGTATGCCGTAGGCGGATATTTTGCAAAAGCTCATGCATTCGCACGTCAATACTTGAGCACATTTAAGTTATTTATGAAATAATAACAATGACGACAATGCCTGTCTGAAATATTCAGGTAGGCTATTCACATAACGATACAAGGAAAACGTAATGAGAAACTTATTATTCCCCGCTGTTTTGCTGTTCGCATCTCTCAATACTTACGCTTTCGAGCGCGACCGTTTGGAGCGCGCCTGCGTAATCGAACAAAGCTCTTTACTGAAAGAGCGCAACGGCACGCCTTCTTGCGAACAACTCAACCGTCTGAATAAACAGAAATCCGCGAAACGTAACGCCCAAAGCGCCCGCGCGGAGAAATCGATAAAAGCCTCTAAAACCAAGAAAACAGCCAATGGTGCGGGCGCAGGTTATCGCTGGAACCCGAATGAAGGCCGTTATTGCCAACATGATGAAAAAGGCTTTCCCAGCCGGTGTTATTAAATCTTACCGCCGCCAAATGATGGCTGAAAACTTATCTTTGCCATTCAGGATGATCACGTCTTTTTACAAAGGTCTTACCTGTAGGAATTCACCGGGTTGTTTACACCACAGATTGAGAATGAAGCCTGCAAAACCTCAAAAGGCTTATCGCCCTTCAGCCTTTTGTGTGGCTTAACCGTGTTATATAGTGGATTTAAAATAAAACTCCGAGATTGGAGCGCGGACGTCCTTGTCCGCAAAATATCCAGAATCATACATAAAAAGCGGACGAAAACGTCCGCGCTCTACCGGACATTTTATTTGAATCGACTATAAAAATTCACAAAGCGGCTTAATTCTTTTCGCCGGTGTTTCGTGCCTTGAAATGGTATTTTATCGTGCCACATCTCCATCAGGATGCGGATCTCCCGTTCGGCTTTACCGTTGGTCTGCGGTCAGGCGATGCGGGTGAATTTTTGTTCGATATTGTTTTGTGCGCAGGCAACGCCGAGTCGATCACGTCGTGCAACAGAAATTTGGCCGCACTGGCTGCGGCCAAATGGCTTGCCGGTGATGCGGGGTGAGCCGGGTATTTTTATGCATGTTCATATCAGTATTGCCTTTCAACACTGTAAACAACGCGATCAATTCCTACATCTCAGGCATTGAAATAATCAAAACTATTATTTATCCCGCAAATTCAAATAATAACGGTTACCGGTCATACCGGCCAACGCCCGAATCAGCATCTCGAAATGGTCGTCGTTACCGGCAAAATCCATTTCATCGGCATTGGCAATCAAAACCGGGGCGTTCTCGTAATGATGGAAAAAATTGCGGTATTCCTGATTGATGGATTTCAGGTAACCGGCCGGAAACAGATTGATTATGTTGTCGCCGCGCTGTTGCAGGCGTTTTTTGGCGGTTTCGTCGCTGGTTTCCAGATAAATCACCACATCCGGCACCGGAAACTCAGGCATTACTTTATGCTTGATTTGCCAAAACAGATTTTGCTCGTTGCCCGGCTCGCTGCCTTTGAGCACCACCGGCGCGAAGATCTGATCTTTTTCCAGCAAAAAATCGGCAACGATGCGGTTATTGGCTGCTTCTTCGGCATGTATAATCTCCACAGCTTCGGCGCGGCGCATCAGAAAATACAGCTCGGAAGCCAGCCCGTGTTTGGTAACGTTCAGGTAAAACTGTTCGAGAAAAGGATTGCGCTCCGGGCTTTCGGTCAGGTAAAGCGCATCAAAATACTCGGCCAAGCGGCGGCTGACGGCGGATTTGCCGCAACCGATAGAGCCTTCCACCACGATATAGCGATAATCCATGCTGTTTTCCTATTGAATTGAAATCGTCAAAACCGATTTGCGGTTTATTATGAAAGTTTGCGGATGCCATCGTTCCCCAAAGCAGCCGCCAGTTCCGCAGCACGGCCGTAGCCGGGCAGATGATAATCGGGAGCCACTTCGGCCAGCGGCAGCATCACAAAACTGCGTTCGTGCGCACGCGGATGCGGCAGCGTTAAGTGTTCTTCAGATAAAATCCTGCCGTCAAAATCGATGATATCCAAATCCAGCGTACGCGGAGCATTACGGAAACTGCGTTCGCGGCCGAAACGGGATTCTATGCCGTGTAAAGCGGCCAATAAATCGTGCGGCGACAAATCGGTGGCCAGCAGGCAGACGGCGTTAATAAAATCAGGCTGATCGGTATAGCCCACCGGTGCGCTTAAATACAGGGAAGAAGCTTGAAGCAGACGGCAGGCAGGCAGGGCCGCCAGCTCATCCAAAGCAGCCTGTATCTGTTGCGCAGGCTGGCTAAGATTACTGCCCAGTGCGATAACTGCGGTATGTTGCATATTCCAACCACTTAATAAACTTAAAAAAATATTTTCAGACAGGCATTTATCCGATGAATCCATGCCTGTCTGAAAGAATTATTCCGCTGTCGGAGTGACCGGTTTTTTACGCCTAGGTTTGCGGCGGCGTTTTTTCTTGGCCGCTCCGACGGCGTCAGATGATTGATCGGCACGCTGTTGTACCGGTTGACCGGCGGCGGAGGCCATCTCCTGCCGAGTTACTTCGTCGGCATGTTGGAAAACCGTCCACCAATCCGCCAATTCCTGATCAACTTCGCCCAGCTGGGCGCGCAGTACCAGAAAATCATAAGCGGCGCGAAAGCGCTCTTGCGAAAGCAAACGAAACGGGCGGGCGCCGCGCCGGTTGTCGAACTGCGGCTGCAACACCCAGATTTCCCGCATCGTAGCCGCAAAACGCTGCGGCACACCCCAGCCTTTTTCCATGTCTTCGCGCAAATCGCTGATGGCGCCGTTAAGCGCCGCCACGCTGCGTTCGCCGCTTTTCTGGCGTTGCTGCCAGCGGAGGTTAACATCCGGCCACAACACCGCGGCCAATACAAAGCCTACCGAAACCGATTTATCGGCCCGCAAACGCTCGTCGGTATTTTTCAGCGACAGGGTAACGATATTGGGCTGCTTTCCTTTGGCGGCGCGCTGCAAGGCATCGAGCAAAGGATGGATTTCGGCGGCGACACCCAATTTTTCAAACTGCTGCAAACAGCTGCGGGCATGGCCGGAAAACAGCAGCTTCATGATTTCGTCAAACAAACGCGCCACCGGCTCATGGCGCAGGCGTTGAGCACATTCCGCAATCGGTGCCAATGTTTCCTCGGATACCTCAAAGCCCAGCTTGCCCGACAAACGTACCGCGCGCAAAATCCGTACCGGATCTTCTTGGTAGCGCCCGGCGGCATCACCGATCATCACCAGCCTCTTCGCACGAATATCTTCAAAACCGTTATGAAAATCAACCACCTGACGGTGTACTGGATCATAATACAGCGCATTGCAGGTAAAATCGCGGCGCAATGCGTCCTCCTCCATGCTTCCGTACGTATTGTCTTTCATGATGCGGCCGTGTTCGTTTTGCTGCACCTTGCCGGCACCGCGAAAAGTAGTAACTTCTATCGTTTCCGGCCCCACCATCACATGCACAATCTGGAAACGGCGGCCGATAATGCGGCTGCGGCGGAACACTTTGCGCACTTCCTCGGGCGTGGCATTGGTGGCGACATCAAAATCCTTCGGCTCGATACCGAGCAATAAGTCGCGCACCGCACCGCCGACAACATAAGCCTCGTAACCGGCCTGTTGCAAACGGGTAACCACTTTTTCAGCGGCAAAACTCAGCATGCCCGCATCGATGTGGTGATCGCTAAAATGCAGCACCTTTTTTTGCAGTTTTCGCTTTTGAGGCACCATTTTGTGCCACAGTTTTTTTAACATATTATTTTATCTGTTGTATTGCTATTACTTCGGCAGATGCCTGTCTGAAAAAAACACCTGCCGCCGTTTTATGAATTTATATCGTAGATGTGTAAAGGATACAGCCATCGCCTCACCGCCGCTTAAAGAGACGGAAAAACGCCAAAGGTTCCGTAGCGGCCATCACATGAAAGTGCAGCATTATAGCCTTATCGTGCTGTCCAAACAAAATTTATCCGTTATAATACACGCGCGAAAAATAGAAGGAAGATATTCCATCTTACAAGGATATTACTATGTACCACTACCAATCCGAAGCCACCCAGTTCATCAACGATTATCTGGAGAAACATCCCGAAGAAGCCGAACGCCGCCTGAAAAACCGCGGCTTGCTGTGGGATGTCGAACTCAATCCCGAGGACGAAGCCAACTTCGCCGCTGCCAAGCTGCCGAAAAAGCCCTACGCCTACCAGCCTGATTAAACCCTTGTAATGAGTACCGCCGCCACCGCTTTTACGCCTGAGCTGGCCGCTTATTTGCAACGCATCAACGAACCGGAGCACCCTGCTCTTGCCCGTTTGCGTGCAGAAACCGCCGGCCACCGTTTGGGCAAAATGGCGATTGCTCCCGAGCAGGCCGCCACGCTGACTTGGCTTGCGCGGCTGATTGGGGCGCAGCATTATCTCGAAATCGGCGTATTCACCGGTTACAGCAGCACCGCCATGGCATTGGCGCTGCCGGAACACGGGCGCATCACCGCTTGCGACATCAACGCCAGTTTTACCGAACTGGCCCGCGAACATTGGCAAACGGCAGGCGTCGAACACAAAATCAGCCTGCATCTGCAACCCGCCTTGTTCACGCTGGACGAATTAATCGCCGAAGGGAAAAGCGGCTGTTACGACATTGCGCTGATTGATGCCGATAAACCGCCCACCCCGCAATATTACGAACGTTGCCTGCAACTGGTACGCAGCGGCGGCATTATCGCGATTGACAATATACTGCTCGGCGGCCGCGTTATGGCGGCAGCAGAGGAAAACTCGCCGCCCGCCGTTGCCATTTTGCAAGCTTTCAATGACAGCCTGCCTACCGATCCCCGCATCATCCCGCTCACCCTACCGATAGGCGACGGCTTGACTTTGTTGTTAAAAAAATAACACCCGCGGATTTCACCACCCAATGCTTCCCATGAACACACTCTTCCGCCCCGCTTTTTTTCTGTTACCGCTGCTGCTGGCCGCTTGTGCCAGCAATGCGCCACCACAAACGCATACTGCTCCTGCTACTGAAACCGAACAGGAAAAAACGGCAGCTGCATATTCCGCCATTCCCTACCCGAAGCTCGATACACAGGAGCAAATTGACCGCCTCGGTATTCAAATCAGCCGGTTGGAACAACATATCGAAGTATTGAATACCCGCATCCAACAGTTGGAACGCCAGCAACCACCGCACCGCGCGGCACCCGTACGTTCCGTACCGCCGCGCAATCTGCCTCAAGCACAACCGCCGGCGGCCGCCAGCCAGTTTATTCCCAACCGGATACCCGCTCCCGCAGCATTCTCTGCACTTGATCAAGCCAAAACCCAGTTTCGTAACGGTAATTACAAAGCCGTATTGAACACCTTACGCGGCGCCGAATGCGGCGGCGAAGGCAGCGTCGAAGGCAGCGATACCGACCGCCAGAGTATGTATTTGCTCATGCAGAGCCATATGCGGCTGGGTAACTGCGAATCGGCCATCAATATAGGCAACCGTTTGGTTTCCCGCTTCCGCGGCAGCAGCGAAGCACCCGAAGCCATGTTCGGCGTGGCGCAGTGCCAATACCGGATGCAGCAGAAAGATATTGCCCGCGATACTTGGCGCAAACTGATTCAAACTTATCCGGAAAGCAGTGCCGCCAAAAGGGCGGTTGCACAATTGAAAAAATAGCAATATCGGTTTCAGACAGGCATTCATTCACCGTAATGCCTGTCTGAAAACTTTATCACCTTCATTCTACAAAGGATTATTCACATGGCTAAAATCGGCATCATCATGGGCAGCAACAGCGACTGGCCCGTTATGCAACATGCAGCCCAATTTCTGCAAGAATTCGGCGTTGAATACGAAGCACGTGTCGTTTCCGCACACCGTACGCCTGATTTGATGTTTGAATACGCCGAAACCGCACGCGAACGCGGCTTGAAAGCCATCATTGCCGGTGCCGGCGGCGCCGCCCATCTGCCGGGTATGGTTGCCGCCAAAACCACATTACCGGTGTTGGGCGTGCCGGTACCGAGCAAATACCTGCGCGGCGAGGATTCCTTGTTATCCATCGTACAAATGCCCAAAGGCATTCCGGTCGCCACTTTTGCCATCGGCGAAGCCGGTGCTGCCAACGCCGCACTGTTTGCCGTTTCCCTGCTGGCCAATGAAGATGCCGGATTGGCACAGAAACTGGCCGACTTCCGCGATCGCCAGCAACAAACCGTATTGGCGATGGAGTTGCCCGCAGAATAATGGATACCCCGTTTCTGGCGCCGCCTGCGGTTTTTATTCGCAAATTGTTGAATGCCTGTCTGAAAACAGGCGACAGCGTGCTCGACGGTACCGCCGGCAACGGCCACGATACGCTGTTTCTCGCCCAATGCGTGGGGGCTGGCGGCCGGGTGTTCGCCTTCGATATCCAGCAAAGCGCGCTGGACAATACCGCCGCCCGCCTGAAATCAGCCGGTTGTGCCGGGCAGGTTTCGCTGATTCGCGCCGGCCACGAGAGGCTGGCTGATTATGTGGACACCTCCTTGGCCGCAGCAGTGTTCAATTTCGGCTATCTTCCCGGCGGCGACAAACAAGTGACCACCCAAGCCGATACCAGCGTTGCCGCGCTGGCGGCTGCCTGCAAACTGTTACGGCCGGGCGGTTTATTGACAGCCACTCTCTACCCCGGCCATGAAGCAGGCGAAAGAGAAGCAAATGCCGTGGAAACATGGGCATCAACCTTGTCTCAACAAGATGTTCAGGTATTGCGTTACCAGTTCATCAACCAGCGCAACCGGCCGCCCTATTTACTGGTATTCGAAAAATGCCGCTCCGCGCCGGCAACAGGAAATCCGTTATGATGTATTTGATTGTCAAGCATTGCCATATTTTATTGGTCGTCCTCACCTTTTTGCTGTTCAATATCCGCTTCTGGCTGCGTTTTGCCCGCCCCGACGGTGCTTTGCCTAAAGTATTGAAAGTTTTTCCCCATCTTAACGACACCGTGCTGTTGTTTACCGGCCTGTGGCTGATTCATTTAACCGGCTGGATACCGTTTGGCAACGCGCCCTGGCTGGGCGTAAAACTGGTGTTGCTGCTGTGCTATATTTTCGCAGGCGCAAAAGCTTTGCGTGCCGCTGCGCGCAGCAAACAGGCTACAGCCGCTTATATCTTGTCGATGGCCTGCTTCGCCGCCATCGTCGCCCTCGCTTATTTCAAACCGGTATTGTGGTGATATGGAAACCGTTTCGCTGATTTTTATCAATTGGAATTCCGCCGATCTGCTGTTCGCCGCGGCCGATACCTTTCGCCTGACCCGACATCCCTATCGTGTGATTGTGGTCGACAACGGTTCGGCCGATGATTCCTGCGCACGCATCCGAGAGCGCCTGCCCGATGCCCGCCTGATTGAAATGGGCTACAACTCGGGTTTCGCCACCGCGGTGAATGCCGGTTTGCAAGCCGCCGATACCCGTTATGCGCTGATTCTAAACACCGATATCGAATTTCAAAACGACGTACCCGCCCTCTTGCTGCGCGCGCTAAACGATTTCGATGCCGCCCTGGCTTGCCCGCAATTGCGCCGTCCCGACGGTTCTTTGCAAGCGGCGGTGGTGCCCGAGCCTACCCTGCTCACCGAGCTGACCAACCGCAGCGTCGCCCGCCGTTTGCTGGACTATTCCGAAAGCGAGCCTTCTTCGGTTAACAGCATCGTCGGCCCTTGTATGGCGGTCGATATCGAAGAACTTCAATCATTGGGTTTGGGCGGCGGCGGCCAATATTTCGACCAACGTTTTTTCTTCTTTTTCGAAGAAACCGATTTCTGCCGCCGTATCATTGAGGCCGGCGGCCGCATCGTGTACCAGCCGCAAGCGCATCTGATGCATCTGCAAGGCGAAAGCGCCAACCGCCGGCCGGTCGGCGCACGGGTGCAATTTCAGGAATCGCGTTACAAATATTTCTATAAACACGGCGGTGCTGTTCAAGTGGCGGTTTTGTTTGCCGGTACCCTGCTGCGCACTTTGTTTAACGCACTGGCGCAAACCCTCAGCGCTGCTTTGTTTTTTTGGAAATCGCGCAAATATTGGGACAAGGCTTATGTTTACTGGGCTTTGGTGCTGTGGCATCTATTGTTGTGCCGCCCGCGCTGGAGTTTCGACAAACGTTGATTTTTCCACTGTGCCTGTCTGAAAAAATGCCTGTCTGAAAACGGAAAAAAGTTTTCAGACAGGCATTTTGCCGGTTCGAAGTTTTTTACATCCTCATTCTTTTTTCTTGCCCGCCAACCACAAAGCGGCATATTTGTTAAACGCCGATTGCGCCGATAAAACCGACAGCAGCAAACCGTGTTTACCGTCGAGAAAGCCGGCTTTAACCACATACATTTTAAGAAAACTGCCCAGGCCGTGCACCAGTGCGCTGCCTAAACCGGCGGTTTTGCCTTGTGCCGCGCGCTGTTCGGCCCAGATTTTGCTGTATAGATTCTGCTTGTTTAAAAACTGCTCGAGCGTGGCATAGGTATAGTGCAGGCAATCGCCGTCTAATTTGCGCACCGCAGCCCCTGATGGCACCGCTACTTTTTCATGCAGCAAATCATCGCTGTAACGGGCGTACGCCACCGGATAAAGACGAACCACCCAATCGGGATACCAGCCGCAATGGCGGATAAACGCGCCGAAAGTATTGCTTAAGCGGTTGAATTCGAAAACGGTTTTCCCATCGGCCGGTACATCGCTTACCGCGCTGCGGATACTGCGGCTCAATTCGGAGGTTAGCCGCTCGTCGGCATCCAGCCACAACACCCATTCGGTGGCCAAATGGTTGTGCGCACGATTTCGCTGCGGGCCGAAGCCGGGCCAATCGGGATAAACCTGAAATTCGGCGCCGAAACGTTCGGCTATCGCCTGTGTATCGTCGGTGCTGCCCGAATCGATAATCAAAATGTGTGCATCCAAGTCCGCTATGCTTTTCAGACAGGCCTCTAAATTGGCCGCTTCGTTTTTGGTAATCACCGCCACCGTCAAACCCGGGGTTAAATTATTCTGCATGAATACTCCGCATCAAGGTAAAACCGCGATGGATTCGGCGATCTGCTCGAACAGTTTGTCGGCATCGACTTCGGTAATCCACAAAGCATTAGGCGTTTTACCGGTGGTGCCCCACCAATCGACCACACAAGCACCCATGGTCAGTTCGCCCTGCGTTTCCACCGCCACATGGCATTCTCGGCCTTTGAACAGTTCGGGAAACACTGCGTAAGCCACTGCGCACGGATCATGCAAAGGGCCGCCTTCGGTGCCGAACTTTTGGATGTCGTAGCGCTCATAGCTTTGCAGAATGCCGGCCAAACGCGGGCCGTTTGCATTATCCAAGCGGCGCAAAACGTCCATACGCGGCGTGGTTATAGTGGCTTTGTGGGTAACGTCCAGCGGCAAGATGGTAATCGGCGCGCCGCTTTGCAACACGATTTGCGCGGCATGCGGGTCGCAGTAGAAATTGAATTCGGCCGCCGGCGTGATGTTGCCGGCTTCGAAATAATTGCCGCCCATCAATACAATGCGTTTGATGGCGCGTACGCAATCGGGAGCCAGGCTCAAAACCTGTGCAATATTGGTGAGCGGGCCGATGGGGCACAGCACAATGCTGTTATCCTCCGCAGCACGCAAAGTATCAATCAGATAAGTCACCGCATGCCCGGATTTTAACGGGCACTGCGGGTCATGCAGCTCTACGCCGTCTAGGCCGCTGCTGCCGTGCACTTCTTCAGCAGTAACCAATCCGCGCAGTAAAGGCTTATCCGCTCCTGCATAAACCGGGAACTCTTTTTCATTTGCCCAGTCGCAAATGATGCGTGCATTACGAGCGGTCAGATTGATGCCTACATTACCGGCCACAGCGGTGAGCGCCATAAAATCGATCAACTCCCGCTTTGCCAAGCCGTGTGCCATAAGGATGGCAGCCGCATCGTCTTGGCCCGGATCAGTATCAATAATCAGACGGATAGTGTCGGACATCTGTTACTCCTTAATTTCAATGTGTGCAAAGTTGGATTAACGCGAGTGTAACCCACACGGGATAACGATACAATACGCCCTTTTTTCAGACAGGCATACAGAACATGCGGCTGGTATTGGCTCCGATGCAAGGTTTAACCGATGACGTGATGCGCGATTTGCTTACCCGTATCGGCGGGTTCGACGAATGCGTCAGCGAATTCGTACGCATTACCCATACCGTACATTCGCGCCCGACTTGGCTGCGTTATGCGCCCGAAATCGCCAACGGTTGCCGCACCAGCGCCGGCGTACCTTGTACCGTACAGCTGCTGGGCAGCGATGCCGATAATATGGCGGTAAATGCACTTGAGGCCATTAAATTCGGCGTGGATAAAATCGATTTGAACTTCGGCTGCCCCGCGCCCACCGTCAACAAACACCAAGGCGGCGCGATATTGCTGAGGGAGCCGGAGAGAGTGTTTCAAATTGTACGGACCCTGCGCCGCGCACTGCCCGACCATATACCGCTTACCGGCAAGATGCGGCTGGGATTCGAAGACAAAAGCCTCGCACTGGAAAACGCGCAAGCCATTGCAGAAGGCGGTGCCTGCGCCTTAACGGTACATGCCCGCACCAAAGTAGAAGGCTACGAGCCACCCGCCCATTGGATTTGGGTACGCAAAATCGCCGAAGCGGTCAATATTCCGGTTACCGCCAACGGCGACGTATTTACGCTGGAAGACTACCTCGGCATCAAACAGGAAAGCGGATGCGACAGCATCATGATCGGCCGGGGCGCCGTCATCCGGCCCGATCTGGCGCGACAGATCAAACAATACGAACAAGAAGGCTACGCCGAAGCGATGCCGTTTAACGAAATCCTCGAATGGATACGTTTGTTTTACGACTTATGCCTAAGCAAAGAAGGCCACAACAAATATCCCGCCGCCCGCCTCAAGCAGTGGTTGGGAATGATGAAAAAAGCCTATCCGCAGGCCGAAGCATTATTTGCCTGCGTACGGCCCATAAAAGATACACACGACATCCGAGCCGCTTTACATGCCTTTAAAGCCTGAAGCATGAAAATCTTGCGGGAACTAAGAGTCAAAGTACCGCTCCCTCGGATAAGGCACACACATCTGATAATAATCAGAAGATCTATTTTTGATTGTTTAAACCATTAGAAAGCAAAAAAATGACTCGCAACATTGTGGAAATTCAAACTGCCGCAGACTCGGCACTTACCGAACAACTGCAACAGGCAGAATTCTTATTATTTGAGAACGCGGAATCCTTCTCTTTTTCGGATAACTGGTCGGAAACCGACTTTCTTCGCGTTTTCGATGAAAACCAACTGAGCTGGCACGAGCAAACCTTCCCTACCGAAGGCAACTGGATTTACGCCGCCACAGAAGGCAGCACTGCCACCGATGTTCCCGCCAACGATTTGCCCGAAGCAAGCGAAGTCGGTATCGGTGATGGGAGCAGTAAAAGCAATGTCGGCCTCATCAGCGCCGCCGGTATCGGTTTGGCAGTATTAGCAGCCGCAGCAGCAGCGGGCGGCGGCGGTTCCGATGCTTCATCCGATGCTTCAGATTCAATCGATAGCGCCGTAAAAGCCCTTACCGATAACAATGCCACTGCTGTCGACACATCAACCGATACCGCCTCCTCAAATACTTCCGCCAACACCAGTAACACACCAGCCAGTAATACCGCTACAACCACGGCTCAAGACATTGCCACCGGCAGCACGACGGATCGTACCGACAACACGGCAAACAGCTCGAATGATAACAGCCAACCCGTTGCCAACACTGCCGACAACAGCAGTAGCTCAAATACAAATAGCTCTGTTAACAATCAAAATACCGAAACCGCGGCAGATACCGGCAACACAACAAGCTCCTCTACCGGTAGCAATACTGCGCCCACCACCGACAATAGTACTTCTGCCGTTACCGATACGGAAGAAAACAAAACCACTAATACAGCTACAGCAAACAACACTACTTCTTCAAGCACAAGCAGCAGCGCCAATCCACCTGCCAGCAATACCAACACTGCGGCTACAGAAGCAGCCGTAAACAACGATAGCAGCAACACATCCAGTACCACCGCTGCTACCGCAACGGAAAACA
>NZ_JAUNHL010000064.1 GCF_030523955.1 Neisseria sp. | reverse complement strand
ACTGTTGGAAGGCGCTTACCGGCCCGACAGCGAGATTCATGTGAAAGCCGACGGCGACAAACTCGCGTTTGCCTGATTACCTTGATTAACGCTGGAATGCCTGTCTGAATATTTTCAGACAGGCATTTTTTTATTCGGCTTCATTCGGCAGGATGACAGAGTAGCGGATTCAATCCTATAATCAGGATTTTCCAGCAAGCCTTTTACAGGACAAGCGTTATGCTCAAAATCAGCAGCCAGTTCGACGGCGGTTCCATCGTTGTCAAAGATTTATCCGATCCCGCCAATATCCGTCTCGATATCCGCGCCGACAACGCCTCGCATTTTGCCCAATGGTTTTATTTCCGCCTGCAAGGCGCGGTGTATACCCCTTGCGTGATGCATTTTGAAAACGCCGGCCAAGCCGCTTTCTTGCAAGGCTGGCAGTATTATCAGGCCTGCGCTTCTTACGACCGCCAAAACTGGTTCCGCGTGCCTACCCGCTATGAAAACGGCGTACTCACCGTCGAACATACGCCGCTGGCCAATAGCGTTTATTATGCTTACTTCGAGCCTTATTCCAGCGAACAGCATTTGAACCTTTTGGGCGACGCGCAAGGCAGCGGCTTGTGCCAGATAGACGATTTGGGCAGCACCCTACTCGGCCGCGACATCAACCTGTTAACCATAGGCAATCAGGCCGAAAGTGATCTGAAAGTTTGGGTGATTGCCCGCCAGCATCCCGGCGAAACGATGGCCGAATGGTTTGTCGAAGGCTTTTTGTCGCGCCTGCTTGATCCGCAAGACCCCACCGCCCGCGCCCTGCTCGACAACGCCACTTTCTATGTGGTGCCCAATATGAATCCCGACGGTAGCGCCTTGGGCAACCAACGCACCAATTCCGCCGGTGCCAACCTCAACCGCGAATGGCTCGCGCCCAGTTTGGAATATTCCCCGGAAGTGTATTATGTGCGTGAAAAAATGCAGGAAACCGGCGTCGATCTGTTTTTGGATGTGCACGGCGATGAAGACATCCCTTATGTATTTGTGGCCGGTACCGAAGGCGTACCCGGCTATGACGAACGGATTCACGCTTTGGAAGAACAGTTCAAAACCGCGCTGCGCGCCGCAAGCCCCGATTTCCAAGATGAATACGGCTATGAAAAAAATGCTCCCGGCCAAGCCGATTTGAGTTTTGCCACCAATTGGGTCGGCCATCAGTTCAAATGCTTGGCCTATACGCTGGAAATGCCGTTTATCGACAACCACAATCTGCCGGACGATGATTTCGGCTGGAACGGCCAACGCTCGCTGCGCTTGGGCGAAGCCATGCTCTCGGCCATGCTCAATGTATTGCCGGATTTGCGCGACTGATGAAACATATCAAAATGCCTGTCTGAAACATTTTTCAGACAGGCATTTATCTTTTTTAGCGCTTAGCCATAATGAATTCACTTAAGAAGAAAGTACATGCGTCATACTCGGGCCAAGCCCGAGTATGACGAAACCGTACTAAACAAGTGGTTTAACTATAAGTAATGCTTAAAGAACGCTTAAAAATCATTTTTCAAAACAATCCGATAACGCGCCTTGCCGGATTTCAGATGCTCCATCGCACGATTCACATCCGACATTGCAAATTCTTCAACCACCGGTTCCACCTGTTTGCGGGCGGCGAAATCGATCATGGTACGCAATTGGGCAGGCGAGCCGGTTGGCGAGCCGGATACGGTTTTCTGGCCGCCGATTAATGAAAAAGCCTGAATATCCAATGGCTCCAGCGTCGCACCGACAAAATGCAGTACCCCGTGCGGTTTGAGCAGGCTCAGATAAGTATTCCAGTCCAGCTTCACGTTTACGGTTGAAACAATCATATCCAGCGTTCCTTGCGCCGCCGCCAGCGCTCCGCTATCGCGCGAATCGAGAATATGGTGGGCACCCATCCGGCGGATTTCATCGTATTTTTCCGGATTGGAGCTAAACGCCGTCACTTCGCAGCCCCAAGCATTGAAAAAACCGAGCGCCATGTGGCCGAGGCCGCCGATACCGATTACGCCGACTTTGGCGGTGGCATCGATATGATGTTGCAACAAGGGTTGGAACACGGTAATCCCGCCGCACAACAAAGGCCCGGCTTTGCTCAAATCGATACCCTCCGGCATCGGAATCACCCACTGCCATTGCGCACGCACTTTATCGGCGAATCCGCCCTGGTGAAAACCGCCGATGATGGTTGGTACCGCTTGCAAGCACACATTGGCGTGTCCGCCGATGCAAGGGTCGCAATGCTGGCACGATTCCGCCGTCCAGCCGAGGCCGACTTTCTGGCCGACTTTCAAACCGCGCACAGCATCGCCCATCCGCACCACTTCGCCGACCACTTCATGACCGGGTACCAAGGGGTAACGGCTGAAACCCCATTCGTTATCCATCATCGATAAATCGGAATGGCAAATGCCGCAATATTCAACTTTTATTTCCACTTCGTCGTTTTTTAATTCGCCTGCGTCGAAATCATAACGTTCTAGTTTGCCGCCCGCCTCTTTAGCTGCGTAGGCGCGGATAATATTACCACTCATCTTTGATTACCTTTCTCTACCGGTATTGTGTAATGGAGGCTGGCAAATCCAGCCGAAAACATGCATATCATAACAGAATATGCCTTAAGCAACGGAGATCGATTGCACTGCTGCAACGCGCAGAATCAGTGAGCAAGCCGCTTGTTTTAATAGAGTTTTATCTCTATTTCAAGCAGTTAAAATTCCAGATAAATGGTTTAATTTGTTATTTTTACTAAACTTAAACAAGTTTGCAAACAACTTTATGGGTGGATAAATTATTATTTCGCCATTGATAACCACGGAGACCGATATGAAGCATACCCCCCTGTCCGCCGCTTTACTGCTGGCAGTCGGCTTGATTTATATCAGTGTTTTCACTTACTTGGTTTCCTATGTTTTCCAAGAGTGGTTCAATTTCAATGTTTTTCATCAAACCCCCGCTTTGGTATTGACTTTGGCCTTGGCTATTTCCACCTTATTTGCCTCTCCGCTGCTGCCGCAATGCATCCGCTTTGTCGCGCGGCCTCGAAAAATTGGCCGCAGATTATTGTAATTACTTTCTGATACGGCTCTTCACATCATACAAAACATAAAATGCCTGTCTGAAACATGTTTCAGACAGGCATTTTGCTTATTTACACTTAGTGGCGTTTGGGATCGTTGGGGCGCAATTGGGCGGCCAGTTTATCGAGAATACCGTTAACAAATTTGTGGCCATCGGTACCGCCGTAGGTTTTGGTGACTTCAATGGCTTCATTGATGATCACCGGATACGGGGTTTCCGGCATGGCTTTTAATTCATGGCAGGCCATTAACAATACCGCGCGTTCGATGGGGCTGATGTCTTTTTCATCGCGGTCCAACAGCGGGCGGATGATGCCCATATACTCTGCTTGATTGCTTTGCGCACCAAAGAAAATAGCGGTAAACAGGGTTTCGTCGGCACGGCCGAAATCGGAGGCTTCACGGATGTTTTTGGCCACTTCGTTCACGCTGCTTTCGCTCAGGGCCACTTGATACAGCGCTTGTACGGCAAATTCGCGCGCGCGGCGGCGTGGGCTGGTCTTGGACATGGCTTTATCCTTAATCATCGTACTCGCTGAGCAGCAGATTAATCAGATTGCCGCATTCTACGGCCACCACAGCGGCATCGTTTGCTTTCTCTTCGATGCGTGCATGTGCCTGCTCATCGTTTTCGGTAGTAAGAATGGCGTTGGCAACCGGAATATTGTAATCGAGCGCCACGCGGGTAATGGCGGCACCGGATTCGTTGGCCACCAATTCGAAATGATAAGTTTCGCCGCGAATGATGCAGCCCAGCGCAATCAGTGCGTCGAATTGCTGGGTTCCTGCCATGCTTTGCAAAACCAAGGGTACTTCCAGTGCGCCGGGCACGGTGGTAACCGTGATGTTTTCGGACGCTACGCCCAATTCTTCGAGTTTGGCAACGGCCACTTTCAGCATGGCGCTACCGACCTCGTTGGTAAACCGGGCTTGTACGATACCGATACGCAGCTGCTCGCCGTTGTGGTTGGGTTCAATGATGTTCATGATTTTCTTTCAGGATGATGCTTCGGGCTGCCAGTCGGCAACGGGAATAAAACCTTCCGGTTCTTGCCATTCCCACGCCCCGGCGGTTTCTTGTAAAAAGTTTTGGATTTCGGGATTGGCCGCCAAAATCTCGCTGAGACTGCACACTTGGAAATTTCGGTTATCCGCAGTGTATTCGTCGGTTTCGTCGCCGGCGAAGAAACGCCAGCCGCTGTCGTGTTCGAATACTGGCTCTTCACGGTACATAAATCCTACCGGCGCACGCTGTTTGGCCACTTCCTGGGTAGCGACGCATAACTCGAGTGCGGCGGATAAGGCTTGGGCGAACGGGTTCATGATGCGGTGAAACAGTCGTTGAAAAAGGCGCTTATTTTAACACGCTTTCAATGTTTCTGTTTGAGCGATCCGAGGTAAATCGCAAACAGCGTCAGCGCCGCACCTGCCCATTGCACGGGATTAATCGGTTTGTTCAGTAAAAAGTAGTCGATAACCAAGGCAGCCACCGGTTCGCTCAAGAGCAGCAAACCGGTCATCGAAAGGGTAAGCAGCGGCACGGCATAGGCAATTAAGCCCCAAGCAAAGCATTGCATCACTGCACCATATACCAGAATCAGGCCGATATCGCGACAAGTGGTAGGATAAAGCTGATCGAAATCGAACAGCAGCGAAGGCAGCAACATCGCAGCCATACCGCCGGCGCTCACCAACATCATCATAGGAAACAACGCGGCATGGCCAGCTTCGTGGGTTTTCCGGATAAAGATCATCGATAAGGCCAGCATGCAACCGGAAACAATCCCGCTGGCAAATCCCCATACCGCATTCTGATTGTGACCGAATTCCGGACTGGCAATCAGCGCCACGCCGCTAACGGCGATGAGCAGGCTAACGGTTTGCAGCTTGCCCAGTTTTTCGCCGAACCAAAAAAAGCCAAGCGCAGAGAGGAAGAAAATTTGCAGGCTGTTGAGCAAGGTGGCAATGCCGGGGCCGACAGCATAAATACTTTCATGCCATAACGCGAGGTCGAAGCCGAGGAAGACGCCGGATAACAGCGCCATGTTGCGCGCTTTTTTACTGGCGGGCAAACGTTGGCCGAAAAAGCGCGCCAACAGCCAGAACACCAACATAGATACTGCGAGCCGCCAAAAAGCAATGGCGAAACCGCCTACCGGCACGAATTTTACAATCAGGCTGCCCATGCCGAAAATCACGCAGCCGACCACCAACAGCCAGGGGGCATAGGAATTGTGTGGATGTTGGTTTGACAAGATGAGGTTCCTGATAACGATAAATAAAAAGGCAAATGTAAACCTGAGCCTAAAGCGTCGTTATATAGCAGATTTAATTAATTTTCGATACAAGGCAGCAAGCCGCAGACAGTACAAGTAGTACGGCAAGGCGCAGCAACGCCGTAGCGAAAGTTAAGTTAATCTGCTATACATCACAAATGCCTGTCTGAAAAGCAAGGTTTCAGACAGGCATTTTATTCCGAATCAAGCTGGTTATTTTCAAGCTAGAGCTTGTTTTACCGCGCGATGAGCCTCATCCACGGCACCTTGCAAATAAGGCATCCAACCTACATCGCTGCCGGCCATAAAGATATTGCCGATCGGCTCTCGCATGGCTTCGGTGGTTTTCTCGGTTACCGCATCACTGTCCCACAAAGTGGTTTGTTCGTAGCTGTAACCGTGCGCCCAACGGTTGAGGGTTAAATCAACCAGAACATCATCAAAGTTCTCGCCGGCCAGTTTATACAGTTCGCGCATCTGGTCGAGCAATTGCGCTTTCAGGGCATCATATTGCTGGGCATACAGTTTGCGGCGGCCGCTACGGTATTTATCACGGGCGGTGGCGCCTTCAAAATCAGTTGCGATGCGTACGGCATGAACGATAATCGGCTCGTCGGTACTTTTCGGCGCTTCGTAGCCGCCAATGTTTACCGGGTCGTCCAGTTGTACCAAGCAGTAAGGCGAACACGGCGCATACAGCGAATAGACGCCCAGTTTCTTAAACGCCTGCGCGTTTTTCACCAGCATTTTGGCATACAGCATCGGCACTTTCACACAAGTAAGCTCGGCTTCTTTTTGCGGATTGCGCATCTGCGGGATAATGCGGGCGGCCAGTGCGCTATGACCGGCAAAAATGCATTTCTTCGCTTGAACTTGGGTTAAATTCTCACTACCTCGTTTCAGATAGGCCACCGCTACGCCTTCATTATTGTTTTCGGCCAGCAAGGCGGTGCTGTTCAAGCGGATGCGTACCGGATTATCCGCTAAATCCAATTTCTGATAATCAAACTTAGCCAGTACGATGTCTTCCATGGTGTTGCCCGGCGCAATACCCGGAATCAGTTTGCGCACCAACAAACGTGCTACGGAAGCATTGCCATCGGGAAAATGGTAAATATACGGCTCTTCTTCTTCCTCTTCTTCAGGCAGGCCCAAATGCTGTACGCCGGGATAACCGTCGGCCAGCGCATCGGTAACCGATAAGGCATTAATAGGATGACCCCAATATTCCGAGCTCAAATCTTTCAGATAATCCAGCGCATCGGCAGGCAGTTTTACCGTATCTTTCAGGAAATCGTAATAACTGGTGGTTTCGGCAAATTCCAAACGCTGGCGTTTTTTCATGCCTTTCAGGTAATCGGCTTGACCGGTATACAGTTGCACCAGCGCCTGCTTACCATCTTCCGACAAGGGGAATTGGGCAATAATACCGCCCGCCTCTTCGGAGTCTGCTTCCAACAGGCCGGGAACCACCGCCGCTTTGCTGAATGCACCGGCAGTAAAAAACGCGCCTTTTTTCAATTGCCAATCTTTTTTGTATAAATCTTGGGCAAAATACTGTTCGAATTTCGTATAGTCCACGCCTAAGCTTTTCAACAAGGCATGGGCTTCTTCGGAATAAGTGGTTTTCGGTGAATCCAGCGATTCGCTGCCGCCGTAAGTGATGAAGGTACGGTTGTTATAACTGAATTCGTTGCGTTTGGCATGGCCGCCGAAATCGTCATGGTTATCCAAAATTAATACTTTGGCATCCGGTTGTTGCTGGCGGTAAAGATAAGCTGCGCTCAAACCGCTGAGGCCGCCGCCGATGACCACCAGATCATATTTTTCGCTGGCATTTCCCGGCAGGCTGTAAGACTTACCTTGCAGGGCTACGCTGTGAGCCGATACTTCACTGCCCTCGTGATTGCCGCGCAAACCGGTTAAAGCGGGCGGATAATATACTTTAGCGACAGTTTCCGGTTGCGCCGGTCGGTAGACTTCTTTCATACAGGCACTAAGCATCAGGCCGCCGGTTAAAGCCGCCGAACCTTGCAGGAAATGACGGCGGGAGATTTTGTTTGTTTTCTTCATGATGGGGTTCTGTGTTGGTTATGGATGTTATTTTGATCAATGGTTAATGGAATAAAGTCGAAAATAAAACAGCGGCGGATAAACTTGCCTATCCGCCGCCTTTTCAACAGCAAACAGCATGAACGGATTATTCCACTTGGCTCACATCGCGCACGGCGCCGGTGTCGGCGGAAGTGGTCATTGCTGCATAGGCGCGCAGGGCGGCGGAAACGTGGCGGTCGCGGTTTTCGGGTTTCCATGCTTTTGTGCCGCGTGCTTCCATTTCGGCGCGGCGGCCGGCCAGTTCTTCGTCGGATACGGCCAGGCGGATGCTGCGGTTGGGGATGTCGATTTCGACGGTATCGCCCTCGCGCACCAAGCCGATGGCTCCGCCTTCGGCCGCTTCGGGAGAAACGTGGCCGATGCTCAAGCCGGAAGTGCCGCCTGAAAAACGGCCGTCGGTAAGCAGGGCGCAGGCTTTGCCCAAACCTTTCGATTTCAGGTAACTCGTGGGATAGAGCATTTCCTGCATGCCGGGGCCGCCTTTGGGGCCTTCGTAACGGATAATCACGATGTCGCCGGCTACGATTTGGTTGTCCAAAATGCCGGCCACGGCGCTGTCTTGGCTTTCAAACACGCGGGCGCGGCCGGTAAATTTCAAGATGCTGTCGTCCACGCCGGCGGTTTTCACCACGCAGCCGCGCTCGGCGATGTTGCCGAACAGTACGGCCAAGCCGCCGTCTTGCGAATAGGCAAACTCTTTGCTGCGGATACAGCCGTTTTCGCGGTCTAAATCCAAGCTCGGCCACTGGCGGTTTTGCGAAAACGCCTGGGTGGTGCGCACGCCGCCGGGTGCGGCTTTGTAACGCGCATGCGCCGCTTCGTTGGCGGGATTCATCACGTCCCATTGTGCCAGCGCGTGTTTCAGCGTGGGCGCGTGCACGGTGGAAACATCGGTTTGCAGGCAGCCGGCGCGGTCGAGTTCGGCCAAAATGCCCATCACGCCACCGGCACGGTGGACATCTTCCATATGGTATTTCTGGGTGGCGGGGGCGACTTTGCACAGACACGGCACTTGGCGGCTGATGCGATCGATATCGGCCATTTTGAAATCCACTTCTGCTTCGTTGGCGGCAGCCAGCAAGTGCAGCACGGTGTTGGTGGAACCGCCCATCGCTACATCAAGACTCATGGCGTTTTCAAACGCGGCTTTGGTGGCGATGCTGCGCGGCAGCACGCTCGCATCGTCTTGTTCGTAATAGCGTTTGGTGATTTCCACAATCAAGCGCCCCGCTTCGAGAAACAGCTCTTTGCGGCCGGCATGAGTGGCCAGCAGCGAACCGTTGCCGGGCAGCGACAACCCCAACGCTTCGGTGAGGCAGTTCATCGAGTTGGCGGTAAACATACCCGAACACGAACCGCAGGTGGGGCAGGCAGAGCGTTCTACCACGGCCACTTCTTCGTCGCTCACGTTATCATCGGCGGCATCGACCATCGCATCGACCAAATCGAGCTTGCGCTCGTCAACGATATTGGCCACGCCGATTACTTTGCCCGCTTCCATCGGGCCGCCGGAAACAAACACGGTGGGGATGTTCAGGCGCATGGCGGCCATCAGCATGCCGGGGGTGATTTTGTCGCAGTTGGAAATGCACACCAGCGCATCGGCGCAGTGGGCGTTCACCATATATTCCACGCTGTCGGCGATCAAATCGCGGCTGGGCAGGCTGTAGAGCATACCGCCGTGGCCCATGGCGATGCCGTCGTCCACCGCGATGGTGTTGAATTCTTTGGCCAAGCCGCCCGCTTTTTCGATTTCGCGGGCAACCATTTGGCCCAAGTCGTGCAGGTGCACATGGCCGGGCACAAATTGGGTGAACGAGTTGGCGATGGCGATAATCGGCTTGCCGAAATCTTCGTCGGCCACGCCGGTGGCGCGCCACAATGCGCGGGCGCCGGCCATATTGCGGCCGTGGGTGGAGGTTTTGGAGCGGTAGGCTGGCATGTGTGGGGTTCCTTAATCGAAATACTCAGTATAAGCAAATCACATTTTTCTAATGGCTGTTATTAACAGATAATGCCTGTCTGAAAAAATAAGAGCACTGAATGTAAAGTCCAGTATTCTATACCAAACTTTATATTTCTTCTAGAACCGGAGTTTTACTCTATGCGGCGGAGCCGGATGCTTTCTTGTATAATGCAGCGCTTATTACAATTGATTCTATTTAAGTAAGGTAGGCAAATACGCTATGCTGATTCACCCCCAATTCGATCCGGTTGCCATTTCACTCGGCCCGCTGGCCATCCGCTGGTATGCATTAAGCTATATTCTGGCCTTTGTTTTATTCATTGTACTCGGCCGTTACCGCATCAAAGCAGGCAACACCCTTTTTACCAAAGAAATGTTGGATGACTTGCTCACCTGGGGTGTCTTGGGCGTGATTCTCGGCGGCCGGCTTGGCTATGTATTGTTCTACCAGCCGGGCGTTTATCTGGAACACCCGCTGAATATTCTCAAAGTATGGGAAGGCGGCATGTCGTTTCACGGCGGCTTTCTCGGCGTATTGGTTGCCATGTGGTTGTTCGCCAAACGGCGCGGGCTGGGTTTCTGGCAGGTAATGGATTTTGTCGCGCCGTTGGTGCCGCTGGGTTTGGCTTCCGGCCGGCTCGGCAATTTCATCAACGGCGAATTGTGGGGGCGCATAACCGATCCGCAAAAATTTTGGGCAATGGGCTTTCCGCAAGCCGCTTACGAAGATGTGCAAATGGCTGCTGCCAACCCGCAATGGCAGCAATGGCTGGCCGAATATAGCGCATTGCCGCGCCATCCTTCACAGCTATACCAATTTGCATTGGAAGGCATCGCTTTATTCGTTATCGTATGGCTGTTTTCCAAAAAACCGCGCCCTACCGGCCAGGTATCCATGGTGTTCTTGGCGGGCTATGGAATCTTCCGTTTCATTGCGGAATTTGCCCGCCAGCCCGATGATTTTCTCGGCCTGCTCGGTTTCGGTTTATCGATGGGACAATGGCTGAGCCTGCCGATGATTATTCTGGGTGTGATCGGTTTTATTTATTTCGGCAAACGCAATAAACCGACTCTTTAATTAAGTTTTATAAAAATGCCTGTCTGAAAACGGTTTCAGACAGGCATTTTGCCTTATAAGATTCCGCGCAATTCGGTATCCGACGGCAGCAAAATAATTTAAAGAAAGAAATTGTGTTTGGCGGCATAAATCAGTAAAACTACATTGATTACTACCGTTACATAATAAATAACTCTGAATTCAGCCTTTTGCGATTTATGGCGCAAATAAGTTTGCGCCAGCCAAGCACCCGGCCAGCCGCCGAGCAGGCTTAATAAGTGCAAGGTGTTTTCCGGCGTCCGCCAGCTGCCTTGTTGCGCAGCCGCTTTGTCTTTTCGATAAGCCAAAAAAGTCAGCACGCCCAATGCGGCATACCAAAGCCATACGGCCGGCGGCCATTTACCGCTGAACACCAAAGATGCCAATAAACCGTACAGCGTCAATACCACTACCAATTGCAGAGATTGGCCGGATTCAAAAGCGACCTGCTGCTTTACGTGGCGACGCTGTCGCATTTGCTTGCGTTGTACAAACTGCCGCTCCTGCACCTGAACCGCTTGCAGTTTACCTTTTTGATTCTTCTCCGCAACAAACACCACCCACTCACCAACTTGCGGCCGCTTATTCGGCGCACGGTAAGTACGGATATGGAAAAACACCTCTTGCTCAATTGCCTTGCTACGGATAAAACCAAATCCCCTGTCATCCAGCCAGCGCACTATTTCACCCTCCAACTGTTTCCCGGTAAAATCCATTCGTGATCCCCTTAAAATCAATTTATTATATTTCGGCCAAACAAAAACAGGCCGCCTTTCAAGACAGCCTGATACTTTAATAAAAATTATTGCAGTTTCGCCTTCATCAATTCCTGCACCTGCTGCGGGTTGGCCTTGCCTTTGCTGGCTTTCATCACTTGGCCGACCAGCGCGTTAAACGCTTTTTCTTTGCCCGCTTTGTATTCCTCCACCGATTTGGCGTTGTTGGCCAACACTTCGTCGATGATTTTCTCGATGGCGCCGGTGTCGGTCATCTGTTTCAGGCCGTCGCGTTCGATAATGGCTTCGGCGTTCAAATCGCTGCCCCACATCGCTTCGAATACCTGCTTGGCCAGTTTGCTGCTCAAGGTGCCGTCGGCGATTTTCGCCACCAAGCCGGCCAAGCGGTCGGCCTGAATCGGGCTTTCAGACAGGCTTAGACCTTCTTTGTTTAAGGTGGCCGCCAGCTCGCCGTTCATCCAGTTGGCGGTTAGCTTGCCCTGCCCGCTTTGTTGCGCCGCCTGCTCGAAAAATGCGGCTTGCGCGCGGGTGGCGGTCAGCAAGCGGGCGTCGTAGTCGCTCACGCCGTAATCGGCCACGAAACGGGCGGCCATTTCTTTCGGCAATTCGGGCATGGCTGCTTTGGCCGCCTGCATCTGGCCGTCTGAAATAATCACCGGCAACAAGTCGGGATCGGGGAAATAGCGGTAATCGTGGGCGTCTTCTTTCAGGCGCATCACGCGGGTTTCGCCTTTGTCGGGGTCGAACAACATGGTGGCCTGTTGCACTTTGCCGCCGTCTTCGATGATTTCGATCTGGCTTTCCACCTCGTAATTAATCGCCTGCTCCAAAAAGCGGAACGAATTGAGGTTTTTAATCTCGCGGCGGGTGCCGAATTCAGCCTGGCCTTTGGGGCGCACCGATACGTTGGCATCGATGCGGAACGAACCTTCGGCCATATTGCCGTCGCAAATGTCCAACCAAGTAACCAAACCGTGCAAAGCTTTGGCATAGGCCACCGCTTCGGCGGCGGAACGCATTTCCGGCTCGGACACCACTTCCAACAGCGGCGTGCCGGCGCGGTTCAGGTCGATGCCGGTAGCACCGTTCAAGCCTTCGTGCACTGATTTGCCGGCATCTTCCTCCATATGCGCGCGGGTAACGTTAATGGTTTTCACCTCGTCGCCCACCACGATTTCCAGCTTGCCGTGTTCCACAATCGGCAGATCCAACTGGCTGATTTGATAGCCTTTCGGCAAATCGGGGTAAAAATAGTTTTTACGGTCGAACACGTTTTTCTGATTGATTTTGGCATCCAAGGCCAAACCCAGTTTAATCGCTTTTTCAACGACTTCGCGGTTCATCACCGGCAGCACGCCCGGCAGCGCACACTCCACCACGCTGGCGTGTGCATTCGGCTCGGCGCCGAATGCAGCCGATGCGCCGCTGAAAATTTTCGATTGCGTATTCAGTTGGACGTGGATTTCCAGTCCGATTACGGTTTCCCAAGTCATAGGGGTCTTTCTATTATTGAGTTAATATTCGAGGCGTCTGAAAAGTGTTTCGCAAGTCTTTTGATAACATTTAGATTTCAAAGTAATTTCAGCTTTACGAAATGCCTGTCTGAAATCGTTTATTGCGGCAGCAATTTTAACAATTTGCCGTTGCCGCTGTCGGTCAGCACATACACAAAGCCGTCCGGCGCTTGGCGCACGTCGCGTACACGTTCGCCGACTTCGATTTTTTCTTCGCCCGATACGCGGGTGTTATCGAGTTTCAGGCGGGCGACGTAGCCGAATTTCAGGGAACCTGCCAACAGATTGCCCTGCCAGTCGCTGCCGTAGGGGTTACTGCCGACAAAGGTCAGACCGGACGGGGCGATAGACGGATTCCAGTAATACAACGGCTGTTCCATACCGGCTTTGGCGGTAATGCCCTCGCCGATTTTGCCACCGCCGTAATCGGTGCCGTAGGTAATCACCGGCCAGCCGTAGTTTTTACCGCCTTCAATCAGATTGATTTCGTCGCCACCCTGTGCGCCGTGTTCGCTGGCCCACAAGCGGCCGCGGGCGTCGGCAGTCATGCCTTGGATATTGCGGTGGCCGTAGCTCCAGATTTCGGCGGCGGCATTTTGTTTGGCAAACGGATTATCCGACGGCGTGCCGCCGTTACGGTTTAAGCGCACGATTTTGCCAATGTGGTTATCGAGTTTTTGTGCCTGATCTTTTTGGCTGTAACGGTCGCCCATCCCTAAATAAATATGCTGCGGTGTGAGCACGATGCGGCAGCCGAAATGGGCGCTGCTGTCGATTTTCGGCCGCTGGCTAAACAGGGTTTTCACTTGTTCCAAGCGGCGGTTGTCGGCGGATAATTTGGCCTCCGCCAAGGCAGTGCTGTTGCCGCTGCCACCCGCTTCGCTGAAGCAAAAATACAGGCGGCGGTTTTGGGCGAATTGTTCGTCTAACACCACATCCAGCAAACCACCCTGCCCGCCGACGTCGATGCTCGGCAAGCCGGCAATGGGTGCACCGATTTGCCCTTGTGCGCCGATGATGCGCAGATTGCCGCTGCGCTCGCTCACCAAAAAACGGTCGTCCGGCAAAAACGCCAGCGCCCACGGATGATTCAAGCCTTGCGCCACGGTTTGCCATTGCCACTTTTTACCGCTTGGCTGCGGGTTGGCTTTTACCGCTTGCGTAGCGGAAGAAGCCGCAGGCGCGGTGTTTGAGGTGCTTTGTTGGCTGCTGGCCGATTCGGCGCAGGCAGTTGCGCTCAATAATAAGCAAAGGGGCAAACCCAAGCGTTTCGGGGCAAACATGGCGTTTCCTTTCTTCAACGTTGGCCGTCTGAAAAATATTTTATTGAATTATGCCTACGGCTCGCAGCTAATCCAACTTCAATTAACTGTTTTTTCAGACTGTTTACATTGTTTCAGACAGGCATTTTGCTATGCCAATCACTGTTCTGCTGCATCTGATGCGCCACGCCCAAAATCTTGGCTTCGGCAAAATAATTACCGATTAACTGCACACCCACAGGCAGACCGTCCGAGCCGAAGCCGGCGGGTAAGGTCAGCGCGGGCAGGCCGGCGAGGTTGACGGCGATGGTGTAGATGTCGCTCAAATACATTTGCACCGGGTCGTGGATGTCGCTGCCGAGTTTGGGCGCGGTGGTCGGCGCGGTGGGGGCGAGAATCACGTCGCATTGCTGTAAGGCCGTCTGAAAATCATTGGCGACCAAGCGGCGCAGTTTTTGCGCTTTCAGGTAATAAGCGTCGTAATAGCCGTGGCTCAACACATAAGTGCCGATCATGATGCGGCGCTTCACTTCGCTGCCGAAGCCTTCGGCGCGGGTATTGCTGTACATTTCTTCCAAATCGCCGAACTGGGCGGCGCGGTGGCCGTAGCGCACGCCGTCGTAGCGCGACAGGTTGGTGCTGGCTTCGGCTGATGCAAGCACATAATAGGCGGGAATGGATAACTCGGTTTGCGGCAGACTCACATCCACCATTTCGGCACCTTGTGCCTTGAGCAAATCGATGGTGTTTTGTAAGGCCGTCTGAACATCTGCGCTGTTGCCCGCGCCGAAATATTCTTTCGGCAGGCCGACTTTCAGGCCTTTGAGCGCTTGGTTCAGATCGCGGGTGTAGTCTTCTTTTTCGCGTTCCAAACTGGTGGAATCGCGCGTATCGAAACTGGCCATGCTGTTTAACAAAATCGCGCAGTCTTCGGCGGTTTGCGCCATCGGGCCGGCTTGGTCGAAGCTGGAGGCATAGGCGACCATGCCGAAGCGGGAAACGATGCCGTAGGTGGGTTTGATGCCGGTAATGCCACAGTGCGAGGCGGGCTGGCGGATGGAGCCGCCGGTGTCGGAACCGAGTGCGGCGGGCGCCAAGCGGGCAGCAACCACGGCTGCGGAACCGCCGGACGAGCCGCCGGGCACGTTTTCCAAATTCCACGGGTTTTTGGTGGTGCCGTAAAACGAGGTTTCGTTGGTGGAGCCCATGGCGAATTCGTCCATATTGGTGCGGCCCAGCGTTACCATGCCGTCATCGAGCAGGTTTTGCACCACGGTGGCGGTGTACGGCGACACGAAGTTATCGAGCATTTTGCTGGAACAGGCGCTGCGCCAGCCGGTTTGGCAGAAAATGTCTTTATAGGCAACCGGCACACCGGTCAGCACGGTGGCGTTACCGGCGGCAATGCGCGCATCGGCGGCTTTCGCTTCGGCCAAGGTTTTTTCTTTGTCTAAGGTGATGTAGCCGTTGATGGCGGGGTTTTTGGC
>NZ_JAUNHL010000106.1 GCF_030523955.1 Neisseria sp. | reverse complement strand
GCGTCGCCCGCTGGATGCTGGAAGAAACCGGCCTGCCCTACGACACCGTGCTGCTTGACTACGGCACCACCATGAAAGCGCCCGAATACCGTGCCGTCAACCCCATGGGCAAAGTGCCCGCACTCAAACACGGCGACACGGTAATTACCGAAACCGCCGCCATCTGCCTGTATCTGGCCGACCTCGTGCCCGAGAAAAAACTCGCCCCGCCCGTGGGCAGCCCCGAGCGCTGCAGTTATTACCGCTGGATCAGCTTTATGGCCCCGCTGGAGCAGTTGATGACGGCCAAGGCCAGCGGTGCAGCCCTGCCCAAGCCCGAGATGGCCGGTTTCGGCACCGAGCAAGACCTGCTCGACACGCTGGAAGCCGCGTTGAAAGACCGCGAATATTTGGCCGGCAGCAGCTTCACCGCCGCCGATTTGCTGGTGGCCGCTTATGTCGGTTGGTATTTGCAGTTCAAACTATTGGAGCCGCGCCCGGCCTTTGCGGCTTTTGCCGAACGTCACCAACAGCGCCCTGCCGCCCGACGCGCCGATGAAATCGACGAAGCTTTGCTGGCACAGCAACCGTCCTGAATAGTAGGTCGGGCATTGATGCCCGACAAAAACCGGCAAACGATAAAACCATGCCGAACTATAAAATAAAGCAAGCGTAGCTTGGGTTGTTAAACCCAACGCATAGATGGTTTCCAGTAATATTGGGGGTTAATCCAACCTACCGTGTTGTGCTTTCAGGATACGCAACTTCTACAGATTCCTTTTCCCTCGAGATCAACAAGCATAATATTTACAATTGCTTGAAAACTCCGGAGAACCAACATGAACGAGAGCGCCGTCATTATCGCCACTGTGGTCGCCGCACATTTCTTGGCCTTAATCAGCCCCGGGCCGGATTTTTTACTCGTCATCCGCAGCGCCCTGCGCAACAACCGCCGCCGTGCAGTCGGTGTGGCCTTGGGTATCGCCTTGGCAAACGGCATCTATATTGTTTTGTGCATGGTCGGTGTGGGTGCGGCAATTGCCCATTCCATATGGCTGATGTTTCTCTTGAAAATCATAGGTGGCGTTTTTTTGCTCTATGTGGCATACGGCGCATTGCGCGCCAAACGCAGCGATTACGCCTTTATCACGCAAACACCGCAGGATGCTCAGCAAAAAGCAACACCGTCTTTTTGGGCGGAGTTTTTCCTCGGCATCACCTCGGGCCTGTCCAATCCGAAAAACATTGTCTTCTATTTAAGCTTGTTTTCGGTGGTGCTGACCCCGCAAATCAGCATGGGGCTTACCATTGCCTTGGGCGTATGGATGGTGTTGTTGGTTTTCGTATGGGATGCGATGATTATATTCGTGCTCTCGCAACACAAAGTGCGCCGCGCCTTCGGCAAAGTCGCTTTTTATGTGGATAAAACCGCAGGCATTCTGCTTGGCTTGATGGGCGGGAAATTGCTGCACAGCGCGGTGAAAGAAACGGTTTGAACTCCTGCTCGAATATCTGCCGTTTCCTTTAAAACAAAAAGATGCTTAGACCAAGCCCGGGCATGACACAAAGGTTTGAATGTGAAAGGCTCTGACAACTTTATGTGTAATGTGTAGCAACTGTTCGGTTGTGGTGATGGTTGGTTATCTGCTCGTTTGGCTACGATACGGATGTTAAAAAATCCCAGGGTGCGTACAGAGGCAGATAACCTGTTTGGTTGCTATGGTACATCGGTTTCAACATACAAAGGTGTGTGGCGATAGCCACGCACGCAGCGGCAAAAATTCAAATAACGCGTGCGTGCCCAAGGGCACACACCCTACGCTTGCTGCAATGCGCTTGATTAACCGTGTTTGATGTTGCTGACTGACGAGTCGGTAACACAGTTGCTATGCTTGCTTAATTCCATAATTTAAATACTTTAGCTTGTTCTATTTTAGAATCGAGAAGACGAGATTTATACGTTATTTCTATGTTTAAATTTTCTTCCAATTTACTTAATATAGTGAATTAAAATAAGAATTCCAAACTTTACTCCCCCCTTACCAGCAGAAA
>NZ_JAUNHL010000006.1 GCF_030523955.1 Neisseria sp. | reverse complement strand
GAGCAACGGGTAGCTGTCGATATGTTTGCTCATCATTATTTGGGCTTGTTGGTGGGAAAAGCTGCTCATAAAAAACTCCTCTGAATTCTTTAGGGAAATTTAGAGGAGTTTTTGGTTTTTTTCAAAGGTCTCAGGCTATTGCCTTTAGCTTACCGCCCAAACAAATTATCCAGCGCCGATTCTTTTTTACGGTATGGCAGGCGGATACGGACACGGAAAACAGAATCGGTTTGCTCGGTCTTGGCCACTGCATCATTGTCGTACATCAGCATCAAGCGCTCTTTCAAGTTGCGCAAGGCCATGGAATTGCCTTTGTGCGGCTTCACGTTTTCATCACTATCCGGCGGCACAAACGGATTCTCAATCATGATATATAGCCAGTTATGCTTCATCGAGGTTTCTACCACAATACAGCCGGGGCGGTGAGTCGATTCGATGCCGTGGAATACCGCGTTTTCCAATAAGGGTTGTAACAATAAATGCGGTGTTTCCGCATCGTCAGGCGCATTGTGATGCCACATCACCTGCACGCGAGTCGGCCCCATTCGCACCTGCTCAATCGCCATGTATTCCTGCGCCCATTCGATTTCCTGCCCCAAGGTACTGCTCTGGCTGCCGTCCTTTAGTTGTGCGCGGAACAAGTTTGCCAAGTTTTCCAACAAGGTTTCGGCATCGTAAGGGCGCAAGCGGATCAAGCTGATGGCTGCGTTAAGGCTATTAAACAAAAAATGCGGACGGATACGGGCTGTAAGCGCCGTTAAGCGCGCTTCCACCAATGCCGGCTCAAGCGCCTGTTGGCGGCTCGACTCCATATGCATCAGGCCGAGCGACAACATATTGATTTGCCAGAAATGCGTCCAGAAATTCAAGCGTTCACCCAAAAGGCCATAATCCACCAATACAAACAATACCAGAATCACCAGTTGCGCCGTTATAACGCCGTAAACCTTATCCAGTTTGGTTGCATATTGGCTGAACACATAACCGGTTAACATAATGAGCAACAAGGTCGGCGCGCCCCAGCTGGCGGTGCGGTAAACTTGGGTCCAATAGCTGACATCCGAATCGCTAATCAGCGGCAGGAACAAACCATAGAAAATGCTGATAACAATAAGGCGCACTTGGGTTCCCAAATTGCGCATATCGGGTACAGCAAATTTAGACATGATTTGACGTATAATGGGCATGAGTAAAACAACCTGCGTTAAAAAATTATTTGGTGACGTTAGTTAATATTATATGCGAGAAAGATTATTTTTAATATGAATGATAGCAAAACTTGGTCGGGTCGTTTTAACGAACCTGTGTCAGAATTAGTAAAAAAATATACCGGCTCCATTGATTTCGACAAACGGCTTGCAAAGTGGGATATCCAAGGCTCGCTGGCACATGCCGAGATGCTGGAACAAGCGGGCGTATTGAGCGCTGCCGATGTTGCCGCCATACAACAAGGCATGGCCGAAATTCTTTCCGACATCGAAAACGGCCGTATAGAGTGGTCGCTCGATTTGGAAGACGTCCACATGAACATAGAAAAACGGCTGACCGATAAAATCGGCGACGCCGGAAAACGCCTGCACACCGGCCGCAGCCGCAACGACCAAGTCGCTACCGATATCCGCTTGTGGCTGCGCGATGAAATCAGCCAAATCCGCTTGCTGATCCAGTCGCTGCAACTGGCGCTGGTAGAATTGGCCGAAGCCAACGCCGATGTGGTAATGCCGGGCTTTACCCATCTTCAGGTCGCCCAGCCGGTGAGCTTCGGCCACCATATGCTCGCTTATGTCGAAATGTTAGGGCGTGACGACGAACGCATGGCCGACTGCCGTAAACGGGTTAACCGCATGCCTTTGGGCGCTGCCGCACTGGCCGGTACTACCTACCCCATCCGCCGCGAAGTAACCGCCGAATTGCTGGGCTTCGAACAAATCTGCCAAAACTCGCTCGATGCCGTATCCGACCGTGATTTTGCCATTGAATTTACAGCTGCCGCCTCTTTACTGATGGTACACCTGAGCCGGCTGAGCGAAGAATTGATTTTGTGGATGAGCCCGCGTTTCGGTTTTATCGATATTGCCGACCGCTTCTGCACCGGCTCGTCCATCATGCCGCAGAAGAAAAATCCCGATGTGCCCGAATTGGTACGCGGCAAGTCCGGCAGGGTTATCGGCCACCTTACCGGCTTGATTATGCTGATGAAATCCCAGCCTTTGGCTTATAACAAAGATAATCAGGAAGATAAAGAGCCGCTGTTCGATACCGTTGACACCCTAATCGATACTTTGCGCATTTATGCCGATATGATGCGCGGCGTGAGCGTAAAACCGGAAAACATGCGTGCCGCCGTAATGCAGGGCTTTGCCACCGCCACCGACTTAGCTGATTATCTGGTGAAAAAAGGGATGCCGTTTCGCGACAGTCATGAAGTGGTCGCAAAAGCCGTGCGCCATGCGGATGACCAAGGTGTGGATTTAAGCGATCTGCCGCTGGCCGTATTACAAGGCTTCAGCGACTTGGTAGACGAAGACGTTTATCTGGTGCTGACACCCGAAGGCAGCCTGAATGCCCGCAACCACTTGGGCGGCACCGCGCCGGAGCAAGTATTGCAACAAGCGGTGCGCTGGAAAAAACAGCTGTTGGAATCTTTACAAAACTGATTAACACAATAATTAACCAATACGATAAATGCCTGTCTGAAAAACTTTTCAGACAGGCATTTATCATTCCAACCAAGCTCATCAAAATCAACTGCCGATTTTGCCTTCCTTGCCCTGCAATAAATTCTCGATATTACTGCGATGACGGTACAAAACCAGCGCCGCAATAATAACGATCGCCAAAATCCAAGATCCTGGCAAATCAAAAAACCAAGCGGCAAGCGGGCTGATTAGCGTTGCCACCAAAGCGGCCAACGAAGAAACTTTAAAACCGAAGGCCATCACCAACCACACCGCCGCGCACACCAGCGCCACCGGCCACGACAAACCCAGCAGCACACCCAATGCGGTCGCCACGCCCTTGCCGCCTTTAAAGCCGAAAAATACCGGCCACATATGGCCGATGAGCACAGCTACCGCTACCGCAGCAATGGTGCCGTCACTCAAATCCAGCGTATCCTGCAAAGCAAGCGCCAGCCAAACGGCAACCAAACCTTTAAGCGCATCACCCAATAGCGTGAGCGCCGCCGCTTTTTTCTTACCGCTGCGCAACACATTGGTTGCGCCCGGATTGCCGGAGCCGTAAGTACGCGGATCGTCCATACCGTAAAACTTGGAAACGATGACCGCAAACGAAAGCGAACCCAATAAATAGGCCGCTAAAATCACCAGTAAATTTGCCAGCATAAAATTATTTTGCTTTAATCTGAAAACGATGTCTGATTCTAACTGAAACGGCTTGAAAAAAAAATGGATAAGATTTTTTTACACGGTTTGAAAGCCGATACCTTAATCGGCGTATACGATTGGGAACGGGAACAGCAACAAACCCTGATTCTGGATCTCGATATCGGCACCGCCGCGCGCAGCGCCGTCTCCGATTCGATAGACGATACCATCCACTACGGCGAAGTGTGCGAAGCCGTGCGCCAAAGCCTGTCGAACCAAACCTTTCTGCTGCTCGAAACGCTGGCCGAATATGTCGCCGAATTGCTGATACAAGACTTCGGCGCCTTATGGGTGCGGGTGCGTGTGGTCAAACCCGGCATTCTGCCCAATGTCCGCGAAGTCGGCGTGGAAATCGAGCGCAGTGCGCTGGATGATTAACACCATCCTCGGGAGCTCACCGTGAAAGTCTATACCTCAGAACAAATGCGCGAACACGAACGATTGGCGGTCGAAAAAGGCACCAGCTACCGCCAACTGATGGAAAACGCCGGCAGCGCCGCTGCAAAAGACATTCTTAACCGTTACCCCCAAAGCGGCCGTGCGCTCATTTTATGCGGCAAAGGCAATAACGCCAGCGACGGCTTGGTGATTGCCCGTTTATTACAAGTCGAGGGCTGGCAAATCGATATTATTTTCTTGTTGGGCGACCGGCTTTCCGAATTGGCCGAACTCAATTATCAATTATTACAAGGTTTGCCCGCTATCCGGTTTTGCAGTGCACAATGCCTGTCTGAAAACATTTACGACATCATTATCGACGGCATTTTCGGTACCGGTTTTGCCGGCAGCATTCCCGCCGATATCACCTACACCTTCGCCGCCTACAAACCGGCACACCTCGATCCCAAAGGCGCCGGCTATTGCGGGGAAATCGTATGCCTCGATATCGGTATTGATTGATTCCGTTTATATTCACAATGCCTGTCTGAAAAGTTTTTCAGACAGGCATTTTATTTATTATTTCTTCCATTTTATTCAACATGTTGAACTTTAATCCTGTGATGATATCAAACAAACAAGCGGCCGCTTATATAGCGGATTAACTTAACTTTCGCTACGGCGTTGCTGCGCCTTGTCGTACTACTTGTACTGTCTGCGGCTTGCTGTCTTGTATCGAAGTAATTAAATCCGCTATACCACAACAAACAGGAGAAACTTCACATGAAAAAATTAATCGCTTCGTTACTTTGCTGCTTTTCCCTCAGCGCTTGGGCGCAAACCGAAATCGTGGTACCTGTGTCGCGGCTGGATTTGGAACAAGGTGATACCCCGATAGGCGAAATCCGAATCAGCCAGAGCAAACACGGTGCGGTGTTCACCCCCAAACTGCAAGGCCTCAAAGCAGGTATTTATGGCTTCCACATCCATGAAAACCCAAGTTGTGCCGCTGCGGAAAACCAAGAAGGCAAGCGGGCGGCCGGAATGGCGGCGGGCGGCCATTGGGATCCCAAAAAAACCAAAGCCCACAAAGGCCCTTGGGATGACAGCGGCCATTTAGGCGATTTGCCCGCTCTTGCGGTGGCTGAGAACGGTGATGTACAACCGGTGGTCGCTCCGCGCCTCAAGAATATCAACACCTTACGCGGCCATGCCTTGATGATACACGCCGGCGGCGACAATTACAGCGATCAACCCACCACCCTCGGCGGCGGCGGTGCCCGCATGGCCTGCGGCGTTATCCGTTAAAATACGCCCGATGTATCTTAATGTCCTCAGGCTGGCGATAGCACAATCGGCAGCCTGATTTTTTTAACCAAGCTGACGGGCGGATAGAGACCTTTGCAAAACCCTCAGATGTGGATGCAGCTCAAGGCGTAGCAGCGCAGCGAGCGCAGACATATCAAGCAGATAGGCAAGCGAGCGAGCAGCACACAACGCAGAAATGCGCCACAGATGGGGGTTTTGCAAAGGTCTCGGATAATCAAACCGCGTGCATTTTCCAAGCAACTCGCGCCCGACACCTCCGCATTTATCGGCTATAATCTGCAACAAATATCCGCTGGCACACTTTTATGATTTACGACACCCTGATTATCGGCGGCGGGCTGGTCGGAGCCGCCGCAGCCGTTGCCCTCAAACAGCAGCAACGCAAAGTTGCGCTGTTGGAAATCCGTCCGCCCGAAACCGACGAAACACGCCTTTTGCAAGGCTGGGATGCACGGATTTACGCCATCAGCCCGGCCAACCGACAATTATTGCAATCGCTGAACGCTTGGCCGGATGAAAGCCGTATTCAGGCGGTTACGCGCATGGACGTGCGCGGCGACCAGGGCGGCCGCATTGAATTTAGCGCCGCCGACATCCGTGCCGAGCGCCTCACCAGCATCGCCGAAAACCGCTGGCTTTTGGCTGCTTTATGGCGGCAGATCCGCGCATTGGACATTCCCGTTATCAACCAAGCCGCAGCCGGCATCGAGAGCGATATCGAAACGGCTACCCTCACCTTGGCCGACGGCAGCAGCCTGCGTAGCCGGCTGATTATCGGTGCCGACGGCGCAAACTCCTGGTTGCGCAGCCAAACCGGCATTGCCGTGCGCGAAGACGCTTACGGCCACCACGGAGTAGTCGCCAATTTTCATTGCGAGCGCGACCATCAGGGCGTGGCCTACCAATGGTTTAAAAACGGCGAAGTACTGGCCTACCTGCCATTGCCCGACCGCAAGATTTCCATCGTCTGGAGCACCGCCGAGCCTGCCAAACTGACCGAATTGCCGCCCGACGAGCTGGCCGCCGCCGTTACCGCCCAAGGAGAAGGTGTACTGGGCAAACTCTCGCCCTTATCGCCCGCATTTGCCTTTAATCTGATATTGCGCCGCCCCGAAACCACGGTCGGCCAACGCATCTTGTTGATGGGCGATGCCGCCCACACCATCCACCCGCTGGCCGGCCAAGGCGTGAACCTCGGTTTTGGCGATGTAGAAGCATTTGCCGACATCAGCCGCAAAGCCGCCGACATCGGTGCATACCAAATCCTGCAACGCTACCACCGCAGCCGTCTCGAACCGGTACGCACCATGCAATTGGGCTGCGACGGCCTGTTCAAACTGTTCGGCGAAGAACACCTGCCCGGCCTGCCTTGGCTGCGCAACAGCGGCCTGAATCTGGTTAATAACCTGAACGGCTTGAAAAACCGTTTGGTCCGTCAGGCAATGGGTTTGTAATTGTTTTCAGACAGGCATTGAAAATCCGTGCCTGCCACCCATTCTAAAAACCGAATACGATAAATCACACACGGATACCCACATGAAATCCAGTCTGCTTCCTTTCTTCGGCGTCGTACGCGTCAGCGGCGACGACCGTACTGTATTTTTGCACAACCAGCTTTCTAACCACATCGAAGCGCTGGCGGCCGGCCAAGCCTGTTATGCTACTTACAACACGCCCAAAGGCCGCGTTATCGCCAATATGCTCGTCATCAACCGTGGCGAAGATTTGCTGCTGGTTATGGCAAACGATTTATTGGAAAGTACCGTCAAACGGCTGCGGATGTTTGTGTTGCGCGCCAAAGCAGTGTTCGAACCCCTGCCCGATTTCGGCGCCGCCGGCGAACTGGCCGATAATCTGCCGCCGCAACCGCCGACCGAGCCGAAGCTGAGTTTCGCCGCTGCACAACACGACCATATCTGCCGTGTCGAACTGCCGCACGGCGGCGTGTTGCTGGTTGGCGAAAAAAGCTTGTTGCCCGTTTACGATGCCGCCGCCGAATATACTTGGCAGCGCCACGAAATCGAGAGCGGCTACTCTTGGATTGCCGAAGCCACCCGCGAAACCGCCGTTGCCCAAATGCTCAACCAGCACACCATCGGCGGTGTACATTTCAAAAAGGGTTGTTATCCCGGCCAGGAAATCATCGCCCGTGCGCAATATCGCGGCCAAGTGAAAAGAGGGCTGGCCGTGCTGGCCGCCCAAAGTCTCGAAGCTGCCGGCGTCTCGCTGCGCCATAACGGCGAAGAGGCCGGCATCATCATCAACAGTGTGCCGGCGGAAAACGGCAGCCTGTGTTTGGCTGTCATCAAACACGCAGTCGCCCGCGCCGAATTGAGTGATAACGAAGGCAACCCGCTTACCGTGCAAACGCTATTTTTCGAAGCCGACAACACACCAACCGAATAAGCCGCCACCATGTTAAGAAGATTCTGCCGTACCGCCAACGGCTTGCGCCGCGTGATGAATTTATGGCCGCCGCTGCTGTTTAGCGGCATCCAAATTATGGAAATGTCGGAAGACTACCGCTATATGAAAGCGCGCTTGCGCAACTGGCCGCTCACCCGCAATTTGCACGGCGCCCAATTCGGTGGCAGCCTGTTTGCGATGACCGATGCGGCCTATTCGCTGATGCTCAACGGCTTGATGAGTAAGAAATATTATGTGTGGGACAAATCCTCGCACATTGATTTCATCAAGCCCGGCCGCGGCGAAGTGTATATCGAGTGCCATATCAGCAGCGAACAACTGGCGGAAATCCAGGAACGCACCAAAGAGGGCGAAAAGTTTTTCCCCGAATTTGAAGTACGTATTTTCGATAAAAGCGGCGAAACCGTCGCCATTGCCAAGCGGGTGATTTATGTGCGCCTCAAACCGAGTTTCCGCCCGCCCAAAGTACCGGCTACTGAGTAATGCCTGTCTGAAAAACCGTTTATGCGCCGCATCATTATTTACCGAACAATTTACCGAACCACACAAGCCTGATGCCTGTCTGAAAAAATACACCATGCAAATCGATTTCACCCGCCCCTTGCTTGCGATCGACACCAGTACCAGCCATCTTTCGCTGGCACTGTCGGCAGGCAATCAAATATTCAGCCGCCATCTGGAAGCGGGTAACCGCCAATCCGAATGGATTTTGCCGCAGATTCAAGAGCTGTTTGCCGAGGCAGGCATCGGTGCCGCCGATTTGGCCGCCATTGTTTACGCCCAAGGCCCCGGTGCCTTTACCGGCCTGCGCATCGGCATCGGCGTCGCACAAGGTTTGGCCGCGCCGTTCGATACCCCGCTGATCGGCATCCCCTGCCTCGATGCTGTCGCCTTCCAAATACAGGCCGATTGCGTGCTGGCCGCTACCGATGCACGCATGGGCGAGGTGTTTTATGCTTGGTTCGACACCGTTAACCACCGGCGGCTCAGCGATGCCCAAGTCGGCGCAGCAGCTGCCATCGAACCGCCCGCAGCAGCCAAGCAGTCGCAAGGCATAGGCAATGCCTTTGCTCTGGCCGAGCCGCCGCCGTTTGCCGGCCGAACCGATATGCCTACCGCCGCCGATTACCTGGTTCTGGCGCAAAGTGGCCGTTATCCGGCTATCCGAGCCGATGAGGCTGCTCTGTTATACGTTCGCGACAAAATCGCGCTTACCGCCCGCGAGCAAGCCGAACGCAAACAAAATTCCGCCTTGTGAGAAAACCCGCTATGCCGCCCGTTCACATCCGCCCCGCTTCTGCCGCCGATTGCCCTGCGCTGGCCGCTATCGATTCGGTTTGCAACCCCTCGCCTTGGTCGGCAGAACAGTTTGCCTCGGCACTGGCGGAAAAACATACGGCCGTTTATCTGGCCGAAGCTATATCCGGAATTTGCGGATTCATTATCTGGCAACAACTGTTTGAAGAAAGCGAGCTGCACCTGATTGCCACCGCTCCCGCCGCCCGCCGCCAAGGCATTGCCGCTTCCCTTATGTCGCTCTGGCTGCAACAAAGCCAAGAAAGCGGCGTACAACGGCTGATGCTGGAAGTTCGTGCCGGCAATCAAGCGGCACAAACGCTCTACCGCCGCTACGGCTTTCACGAAAGCGGGCGGCGTCCCGCTTATTACCGTAGCGAAAACGGGCGTGAAGACGCTGTTATCATGGAGAAATTATGTTAAGCAGCCGCTATCTTTATCTGCACGAAGCCCTCGGCCTCGGCCCGATGTGGTTGAAGCGCGATGCCAAAGTGCTCGCCACTCCGCCTGCCGCCCGCACCGTTGATACCGTATCAGCCCCGATACCTGCTGCCGAACCGCCGCATGCGCCGCAAGCAACAGCCGAACACCGTGAACAAGCCACCCCTGCTGCACAAAACACACCCGCAGCCGTGCGTACCGCAGCCGCTCCTGTCAACAACGCCCGCGCCGCCGCCTTGGCCGCAGTCGGCAGCCACATTGGTGCGGCCGAAGACAAAAGCCAGGAAAACCAACCGGCCGCAAAAACCACTAATGAGCCGCTCCCTCCGGCACACGATATCGCCTATTACCTCGAAACGCTTGCCGGGCGCATTGCCCCGGCCAAACTGATGGTCGTAAGCATTTGCCCTTCTCCGCAAGACAAAGTTGCCGGCAAACTGTTTAGCGGCGCTACCGGCCAACTGCTCGACAACATGCTGGCCGCCATCGGGCTGGCCGCCGCGGATGTCCACAAAACCAGTTGGCTGGAGATGCCGACTTACGAAGCCGAGCCGCCGGCGGAAATCATTGAACGCGCCCTGCCGCGTATGCAAGCCGAATGCGCCTTAAGCCGGCCGCAAGCGCTGCTCCTGCTTGGTCGCTTCTTTGCCGCCGACGGGCGCAAGCCGCTGGTTGAAAGCTTGGCCGGACACTTACCGGTATTTTATGTTCCCCATCCCGCCCAATTACTGCGCCAGCCACAGCTCAAGGCCGATGCTTGGAGGGAGTTGAAAAAACTAAGAGATAAATTGAAATAGGCTCCGCTTCTATCAACAATGCCTGTCTGAAAAAGTTTTCAGACAGGCATTTTGACAAACAAAAACCGCTCGGAATACGGTGATTCGGAGCGGCTGCCTCTATCTATTTAAGTAAGTATAAGGTACGGCTTATTGCGCTTCAGGAGCACCGTTGTGTTTCGGCAGGAAACGTTCGATACCGAACTTCTTGCAGCCTACATAAACGAATAAAGCGAGATAAGCAGAGAAAGAGATAACGCCGATAACGGCGAAGATTGGCATGAATTTTTCGATCATTTTATTTAGTCCCATAAGTGTTTGTACAAGGTCTTTGCCTTGTTGTAATTGGGAGAATACCGTGATGTTTCCGGTTCTCCACCCCTTTTATATATACGCCGTTTTCTGCTTGGCGTTTAGTTTAGTATGAAACAATTTCAAAAAATTATCAAGCCATTTATCGGTGATTTTTACCTTTTATCGATTTATTACAACAGTTTTACACAGCGATCTCTTCCAGCCGCAAACAGGCCACTTTGCGCCCCTGCCATTCGCGCAGTTCGGGCACTTCCTGCGCGCAGCGAGCTTGGGCGTGCGGGCAGCGCTGGTGTAGGGCGCAGCCGCTAGGCGGATTGAGCGGGCTGGGCAGTTCGCCGGCGAGTTTGAGCTGCACTTTCTGCTCTTTCAAGCTCGGTGCGGCGGAAAGCAGCGCCTGGGTATAGGGGTGCAACGGCTTGGCGAATACGGTTTCGCTGTTGCCGTGTTCCACCACGCGGCCGAGATACATCACCATGATGTCGTCGGCCACATGCTCGACCACCGATAAATTATGCGAGATAAACACATAAGCCGTGCCGTATTGCTCCTGCAAATCCATAAACAGGTTGAGCACCTGCGCCTGAATGGAAACGTCGAGCGCGGAAGTCGGCTCGTCGGCCACCACGATTTTGGGGTTGAGCATCATGGCGCGGGCAAGGGCGATGCGCTGGCGCTGGCCGCCTGAAAACATATGCGGATAGCGCGAGGAATGCTCGGGTCGCAGGCCGACGGTTTTCATCATTTCCACCGCCCGCTCGTAACGCTCTTTTTTGCTCAGTTTGGTGTGGATGGCAAGCGGTTCCATCAGTTGGAAGGCGATGGTTTGGCGCGGATTCAGGCTGGCATACGGGTTTTGAAACACCATTTGGATTTCGGTGCGCATTGCTTTCAGACGGCCTGAACCCAATTTGGCGGTTTCGGTGCCGTTGATGGCCAGGCTGCCGGAAGTGGGCGTTTCAATCAGGGTGAGCTGGCGAGCCAGCGTGGATTTGCCGCAGCCGGATTCGCCCACCACCGCCAGCGTTTTGCCTGCCTGAAGCTCGAACGATACGCCGTTTAGGGCTTTCACCACTTTTTTCTCTTTGCCCAAGCCGCCGCCGACCGGATAGTGGCGGGCTAAATCGTGGGCTTCCAAAACGGTTTTTGCTTCAACGGTTTTTACTTCACTCATCAGGCGGCTCCCTTGGCTTGCAGTTCGGTTAGGCTGCTGCTGATGCAGCGTACTTTACCGTAGCGGCTGTTTAACACGGGCGGCGGGGTTTGGCAGGCTTCGCGGGCATAAGGGCAGCGTGGCGAGAGCAGGCAGCCGGCCGGGCGGTCGTATTGGCTGGGCACCACGCCGGGCAGCGATTTCAGACGGCCTTTTCCGTGTGAAAACTCGGGAATGGATTGCAATAAGGCTTCGGTGTAAGGATGGGCGGGTGTGTCGAATATATGCGGCACGCTGCTTTGCTCGACCACTTGGCCGGCATACATCACCGCTACATGCTCGGCGTGTTGCGCCACCAAGCCCAAATCGTGGGTAATCAGAATCATCGCCATCTTGCGCTCTTGTTGCAGGCGGTGGAGCAGATCCATGATTTGCGCCTGTACGGTTACGTCAAGCGCGGTGGTCGGCTCGTCGGCAATCAACAGTTTCGGCTCGCAGGCCAGCGCCATCGCAATCATCACGCGCTGGCTCATACCGCCCGACAATTGGTGCGGATAGGCTTTCAGACGGCCTTTGGCATCGGGAATTTCTACCAACTCGAGCAGCTCGACCGCCCGCGCCTTGGCCGCCGCGCCTTTCAGCCCCAAATGCGCCTTGAGCACTTCGGTAATCTGCATTTCGATGGTGAAGCTCGGGTTGAGGCTGGTCATCGCGTCTTGGAAAATCATTGAAATATCTTTGCCGATGATCTTGCGCTTTTCTTTGGCAGAAAGTTTCAGCATGTCTTTGCCGTCGAACAGCATTTTATCGGCCCGGATGGCGGCGGTATTGGGCAACAAACCCATCAGCGCCATCATCGACACCGATTTGCCCGAGCCGGATTCGCCCACCACCGCCAGCACTTCGCCCGACGATACTTCGAGGCTCACTGAATCGACCGCGCGAAAAGCGCGCGTGCCCTGCCCGAAAACCACTTGCAGGTTTTCGATGGTTAATAAAGGTTGTTTCGCTTCCATCACGACACCTGCTTCAGTTTCGGGTCGAGCGCGTCGCGCAGGCCGTCGCCCGTAAGGTTAATCGACAAGGCGGCGATAAAAATCGCCAAACCGGGGAACACGGCCATCCACACGTTGCTTTGGATATATTGCCGCGCATTGCCCAGCATCGCGCCCCATTCGGCGGAAGGCGGCTGCACGCCCAAGCCCAAAAAGCCGATGGCGCCCGCTTCGAGAATGGCGGTGGAAAAAATCATGGTGGCCTGCACAATCAGCGGCCCCATGCAGTTGGGCAGCACGGTAATCAGCATCAGGCGCGGCAGGCCGGCGCCCATCACACGGGCGGCGGTAACGTAGTCTTTTTGCAATTCCACCAGCGCGGTGGCGCGGGTGATGCGGATAAACGGCGGCATACACACCAGCGAAATCGCCAGCACGGTGTTGGTCATCGAGGGGCCGAGAATCGCGGCGATGATGATTGCCAGCAGCAGGCCGGGGTAGGACATCAAAATATCGTTGCCCAACATGATGATTTTACCAATCGTTCGCGGCCAAAAAGCGGCAATCATGCCCAAGGTAACCCCTACCAACATCGCAATCAGGGTAGCCGCCAGGCCGATCAGCAAGGAATAACGGCTGCCGTACAAAATACGCGACAAAGTATCGCGCCCCGCATCGTCGGTACCGAAAATAAATTCGGATGTGCCGCCAAACAAAATGGGCGGCAACTGTTCTTTGCCGGCATGCAGGATATTCGGATCATAAGGCGCGATCAGCGGAGCAAAAATGGAAGCCAATACCATTAACGCCAACACCAGCAGGCCGACGGTCGCTCCGCGGTTTTTGAGGAATGCGCTAACAAATTGCTGCCATTCGGAGGGCGGCGTCACGGCGGCGGCAACGGAATGATTGGTTTGTGCAGACATAAAAAATCCTTTGGAATACAGGTATCAAGCGTGGCGGATGCGCGGGTTAATCAAACCGTAAGTAATATCGACCAACAGGCTGATAAACATCAGCGCGGTCGCCACCAGCAAAATACCGTTTTGCACAATCGGGTAATCGCGGCTGAAGAAACCGTCGAGCAGCCAAGTACCGACACCCGGCCAGCTGAAGATGGTTTCGGTGAGAATCGCACCGGCCATCAGCGTGGCCATTTGCAGGCCTACCACAGTCACCACGGTAATCATGGTGTTGCGCAACACATGCACCAGAATAATCCGCGCAGGCGAGAGGCCTTTGGCTTTGGCGGTACGCACATAATCTTCGCCCAACACTTCGAGCATAGCCGAGCGCGTCATGCGGGCGATCATGGCCAACGGAATGGTGGACAACGCGATAGAGGGCAAAATAAAGTGTTTAACCACATCCCACAAAGCCCCCGGAACGCCCGACAAAGCGGCGCCCAACAGCCATGATCCGTAAACCGGTTCCACATCAATATACTTAATCACATTGATTACCCCCGATACCGGCAACAAACCGAGATAATGGGCAAAGATACCGGTAAGAATCGGGCCTAACAGATAAATCGGCATCGAATAGCCGGCCAGCGCGCCGCTCATCAGAATGTAGTCGAGCCAAGTACCCCGCTTTAATGCGGCAATGATGCCTAAGCTCACGCCGACAACCGTGGCGATAAGCATAGCGCATAAGGCCAACTCCAGCGTGGGAACGAAATGATGGAAAAAGTCTTCCAATACCGGCGTGCGGGTGCGGAAAGTTTGGCCGAAATCACCGCCGAGCACCTTCATCAGATAATCCCAATACTGCACGATAATCGGTTTGTCCAAACCCAAGCGCTGCATCATGGCTTCGCGTACGGCCGGATCAACCGAACGCTCGCCCATCATTACAGTAACCACATCGCCCGGCACCAGCCGTATCAGGGTAAAAGTAGAAATCGTCAAACCGATATAAATCGGCACCATTAATAAAATTCGTCGCAGAATATAAAGAAACATCGGCGTAACTCTTAAGATGATGATTGGGTTTGCGTTTTCTTTTCAGACAGGCATTTCGTTCAGGATGCCTGTCTGAAAAGAAAACACCGTCTGCCTGCGCATAGCAGCCAAACGGTGTCGTCCGAGGTTTATTCCACGCTCACGCCTTCGAAGCGCGTCGAACCCAAAGGCTCCAATACATAGCCTTTTACGTTTTTGCTCAACAGAGCGTCGGTAACCGAGTGGGCGATCATCATCGCCGGTTTTTGCTCGGCCATCACTTTTTGGGCGGTCATGTAATAAGCGGTACGTTGCTCTTTGTCGTTCGTTTCACGCCCGCTAACCACGGCTTTATTGAACGCTTCATTACAGAACTGGCCGTAGTTGCTGCCGCCGACTGCCTGGCAGCTGAACAGATTGCCGAACCAGTTATCCGGATCGCCGTTATCGCCGGTCCAGCCGATCAGCATGGTTTCGGCCTCGCCTTTTTTGGCGCGGGTCAAATATTCGCCCCATTCATAAGTAACCAACTTGGCGTTCACGCCCACTTTTGCCCAATCGGCCTGAATCATCTCGGCCATCAGCTTGGCGTTGGGGTTGTAAGGACGTTGTACCGGCATATACCACAATTCAAGCGTTTGGTTTTCGGCGCCCGCTTCTTTCAGCAGCGCTTTGGCTTTTTCAGGATCATAAGCCGACGGCTTCAACGCGGCATCCACGCCCCACTGGCTGGGCGGCAGCAAACCGGCCGCACGCACACCGGCGCCTGCATAAACCGCTTTCAAAATCGCATCTTTGTCCACCGCCAAATCCAAAGCCTCGCGTACTTTGGCATCGCCGAGTTTGCCTTTTTTCACGTTAAAGGCCAGATAGCCGGTGTTGTAACCTTGTGCCGATTCAACGGCAACTTTGCTTGATTTTTTAGCCGCTTCCACTTCGGCCACTTTGTTGTAACGCGACAAATTGCACTCGCCGGCTTCCACTTTCTGCGCGCGCACGCCGGAATCTTTGGTGATGGCGAAAATCAGATTATCGATTTTCACCTGATCTTTATTCCAATAATCGGGGTTTTTCACGTAACGGATTTGTTGGTCTTTCTGATAAGACTTCAGCATAAACGGACCGGTACCGACCGGTTTGGTATTGATATCCGCCTGTTTGCCTGCTTTTTCCAACTGGCCGGCATATTCGGCGGACAAAATATAAGCAAACGGCATGCCGAGGTTTTGTACGAACGGCGCATTCACTTTCTTCAAGGTGAATTTAACGGTATGGTCGTCCACTTTTTCGACGGAAGCCACATCTTCGGTCAAACCCATATCGGAAGCATAGGGGAATTCGGAGGGATAAGCTTTGTTATAGGCGAAATCTTTGTTCAGCATCCGCTGGAAGGTGAATACCACGTCATCGGCATTAAAATCACGGGTAGGCTTGAAGGAATCGGTAGTTTGGAATTTCACGCCTTTGCGCAAATGGAAAGTATAGGTTTTGCCGTCTTCGGAAACATCCCATTTTTCTGCCAAACCCGGTTCGATGTCGGTACTGCCGATTTTGAATTGAACCAAGCCGTTATAAATCGTATGCGCCGCCGCATCGAAGGTTGTGCCGTCGGTATATTGGCCGGGGTCGAAGCCGCTTGGGCTGCCTTCCGAGCAATAAACGAAAGTAGCGCTGCCGCCGGAACCTCCCGAGCTGCCTGCCGCCGCATCCTGTTTCTTCTCACCACCGCAAGCGGCCAAGCCTAAAGTAAGCGCCGCCAAGGCGGTTAATTTGAATAATGGTTTTTCCATTTTACTATTCCTTCCGATTGTTTATTAGAGTTTGCTTACACAGCCAGCCATAAAGCTGCCTTTTGTTTACAATTCATTACGGTCTCAAAAATATATCCTTTAAATTCGGCGATAGCAAGCATTTTTTTGCGTGATTACAGGATACTACAAATCTTCCTGCCCCAAACCTTCACCTATTACTTCTGTCTTTGATTTAATGCAAATGCCTGTCTGAAAATAACCCAACGAAAAATTATGCAAGCATATTGGTTCGTCATCTTAAACAGGCCGAAAAACACGGTATACTTAAAGATTATTTGCTTAGGCGTGTTATCGACAGGCCTAGAATATTATCGAAAAAACTTTAATTTATTTAATATTTAATTTAGAGGAATCGTCATGCCGCAGTCCAACCGTCTTCTTTGCCGCGAATTAAGTCTTTTAGCCTTTAACCGCCGCGTATTGGCACAAGCGGAAGACAAAAGGGTACCGCTATTGGAGCGTTTGCGTTTCCTCTGCATCGTCTCTTCCAATCTCGACGAATTTTTTGAAGTGCGTATGGCCTATCTGAAACGCGAGCATAATCTGCGCCCGCAGTTGATTCTCGACAGCGGTATGACGCCCGCTGAGACCATACTGGCCGCCAGTGCCGAGGCTCACGCCATTATTAAGGAGCAATACGCTCTCTTCAATCAGGAACTGTTACCGGCGCTGGCCGCCGAAGGCATTCATTTCTGCCGCCGCCGCACTTGGACGCCCGAACAACGTACTTGGCTTGAGCGATATTTCGACGACGAACTGCTGCCCATTCTCACCCCCATCGGCCTGGATCCTTCGCACCCCTTTCCCCGCCCGTTGAACAAATCCCTGAATTTCGCCATCGAGTTGGAAGGCACAGACGCCTTCGGTCGCGCCTCTGGCATGGCTATCGTACAAGCGCCGCGCATCCTGCCGCGCATCATCAAACTTCCGCAGGAGTTGTGCGACGGACAAGATTGTTTTGTCTTTTTATCTTCCATCGTGCACGAATATGCCTATAAGCTGTTCCCCGGTATGCAGATTAAAGGTTATTACCAGTTCCGCGTTACCCGTGACAGCGATTTGAGTGTCGATGAAAGCGATTTGAAAAACCTGCGTACTGCCATTCAGAGCGAATTGCGCGACCGTGATTATGGCGACGGCGTACGGCTGGAAGTTTCCGAAAACTGCCCTATGCACATCACCGCCTATTTATTGAGCCACTTTAAACTCGACCCTTCCGCCCTTTATCAGGTAGACGGCCCCGTCAATCTGGTTCGGCTGATGACGGTTCCGGATATGGTCGAGCGTGCCGATTTGAAATTTCCGCCCAAAACCGCCAGCATTCCCAAGCAGTTACGCAAAAGCCTGTCGGTATTGGACGCCATCAGGGAACAAGACATCCTGCTGCACCATCCTTATCAATCGTTCCAGCCGGTAGTCGACTTTATCCGCGAAGCCGCACACGATCCCGATGTGGTCGCGATTAAAATGACGATTTACCGCACCGGTTCCAATTCAGAACTGGCCGCATCACTGATGGCCGCCGCCCTTGCCGGCAAACAAGTTACCGTGGTGGTAGAGCTGATGGCGCGTTTCGACGAAGCCAACAACGTCAACTGGGCGCAGCAACTGGAAAACGCCGGCGCGCATGTGGTTTACGGCATATTCGGTTACAAAGTGCACGCCAAAATGGCGCTGGTGGTACGTCGCGAAAACGGCCGCCTGAAGCGATACACCCACTTGGGTACCGGTAACTACCACCAAAGCACTTCCCGTATCTATACCGACTTCGGCCTGCTCACCGCCGATGAAGCGATTACGGCTGATGTAAACACTTTATTTATGGAAATCACAGGCTTGGGGCAACCCAAACGCTTGCAAAAAGTGTATCAAAGCCCGTTTACCCTTTATCCGATGCTGATAGCCGGCATCCGCCGCGAAATCGAACATGCCAAAGCCGGTAAAAAAGCACTGATCCGCGCCAAACTCAATTCATTGATTGAGCCCACCATCATCGAAGCACTTTACGAAGCCAGCGCTGCCGGCGTGGAAATCGATTTAATCGTGCGCGGCATGTGCGCACTGCGCCCGCAGGTAGAAGGCCTGTCTGAAAACATTCGCGTACGCTCGATTATCGGCCGCCAGCTCGAACACGCCCGCGTATATTATTTCTATAACGACGGCGAAGAAAACCTCTATATTTCCAGTGCCGACTGGATGGGACGCAACTTCTTCCGCCGCATCGAAACCTGCACACCGATTGAAAATGAAGAAGCCAAAATCCGCGTGCTGCGCGAAGGTTTGATTATGGCGCTGGAAGACAACCAAAAAGCTTGGGAAATGCACGGCGACGGCAGTTACACCCGCATCGAATGCGGCGAAGGCGTCATTCCCGTTGATTTGCAAGAAGATTTATGGGAGAAATACGGACAATAGGCTGATATAGCGGATTAAATTGATTTTCGATACAAGGCAGCAAGCTGCAGACAGTACAAGTAGTACGGCAAGGCGCAGCAACGCCGTAGCGAAAGTTAAGTTAATCCCCTATACAATAAAACCGGTCTGTACAACGCCATACCCCACCTTCCCCTCAACACAAAATGCCTGTCTGAAATATTTTTCAGACAGGCATTTGGTTTTTAATACAGTAACTTAGTGCTTAATCTGTGCCAGAAACTGCTTGGCACGATCGGTTTGCGGATGATTAAAGAAGCTTTCCGGGTCTGACTCTTCCAAAATCTGGCCGTGGTCGACAAAGATAATGCGGTCGGCCACTTCGCGCGCAAAACCCATTTCATGGGTCACACACATCATGGTGATACCGGTTTTGGCCAAGTCTTTCATCACCTTCAATACCTCGCCCACCATTTCCGGATCAAGCGCCGAAGTCGGTTCGTCGAATAACATCACGCGCGGCTCCATGGCCAATCCACGCGCAATCGCTACACGCTGCTGCTGGCCGCCCGACAATTCGCTGGGCAAAGCATCTTTTTTATGCTTCAAACCCACTCGGTCAAGCAACTCCACCGCCTTTTTCTCAGCGTCGGCCCGGCTTTGCTTCTTCACCTTCATCGGCGACAAAATAATGTTTTCCAACACCGTCAAATGCGGATAAAGATTAAAGTGCTGGAACACAAAGCCCACTTCGGTACGGATTTTGTTCAAATCGGTTGCCGGATCGGCCACATTCACGCCGTCTACCCAAATTTCACCCTGCTGGATCGGCTCAAGCTGGTTGACGGTACGGATAAGCGTAGACTTGCCGCTACCCGATGGGCCGCAAACCACCACCACTTCACCCGCTTTAATTTCCAAGTTCACACCATTAATCACATGCAAATCTTTGAAATATTTGTGTACATTTTTAAATTGGATCATGCTTATGCCTTTACAGACAGGCTTTTGCCTGCCAGGTAATTACTCAGTTTCACATACAGCTCGGGCGCGATATGCTCCGCCCTGTCTTGCGGGTTGATGCCCACCGCCTGCAAATCCTCATCACCCGCCAACTCTTTCAGATTATTGCGTATCGTTTTACGCCGCTGATGAAAAGCCTGTTTCACCAGTTTGGCAAAATGTTCGAAATCCTGTGCCACCCCAATACGGCCGGGCAAAGGAATCATGCGCACCACCGCCGAATCGACTTTCGGCGCCGGATCGAACGACTCCGGCGGCACGTCTATCAAATGCTCCATTTCGAAAAAATATTGCAGCATCACGCCCAAACGACCATAATCATTGGTTTTCGGCTCCGCCACCATGCGCTCTACCACTTCTTTTTGCAACATGAAATGCATTTCCGCCACTTCGTCGGCCACTTCGCTTAAGCGAAACAGCAAAGGCGTGGAGATATTGTAAGGCAGGTTGCCGACGATTTTTTTCCGCCCGGGAACCGACCGGAAATCAAATTGCAGCACATCACCCTCGTGTATCACCAACTTATCAGCAAACGACAGGTTTTTCAGCCGCGCAATGATATCGCGGTCGATTTCCACCACATGCAGCCTATCCAATTTGCGCGCCAAAGGCTCGGTAATCGCCGCCAAGCCGGGGCCGATTTCGATTACCGTATCACCCGGTTGCGGGCGGACGGCGTTCACAATATCGGCGATAATGCGGGTATCTTGCAAAAAATTCTGCCCGAAACGTTTGCGGGCTTTATGTTCTTTCATGCCGTTCTTCTAAAGAGCGAAAAGTCATCCGGTATTATAACGGCGTTTGTATAGCGGAAAAACTTATTTTTACCTCAAAACAGCAAGCCGCAGACAATACAAGTCGTACAGCAAGGCCGCAGCAACACCGTGGCAGAATAAAGTTTTTTCGCCATAAAAAGCCAAAACAGCATTTATGGCCGGATCTGTAAAATGCCTGTCTGAAAACCAAATTCAAGGTTTTCAGACAGGCATTCGTTTATCAAACCTAAACCGCCTTCAAAGCCAGCCACACCACCACCGCATACCGCCCCGCTTTACCGATAAACAACGCCAGCAAGCTCAGCCACACATTCAACCGCAACCAGCCCGCCGCAATCGGTAGCGCATCCCCTACCAAAGGCACCCACGCCAACACCAGCATCCATGGACCGAAACGTCGCAGCCTATCTTGTACCTGTTCGCTCGGCTGATATTTTTTCGGCAACAACCACCCCATACCGTAAGAAATCATACTGCCCGCCACATTACCTAGCGTCGCAACCGCCAATGCCGTCATCCAAACATTCGGCGAATTGTAAACCAAAGCAGCCAGCCCCGCCTCCGACGTACCCGGCAATATCGTTGCCGAAGTCAAAGCCGAAAGCGCCAATGCGGCATATTGCCAAAACAAATCCATTTCGTATTATATTTTATGAAGTACAAAGCAGCGATTATAGCCCGAAGTACCAATCAACCCGATAGCTTTCATCTTGCGCCCACGCCAATACTTGACTAAATCACTCGGATATACGACAATTCCTCCCACGCAGCACCCGAACACACCACATAATACAAAATACTCATAATGATTTAAGTAAAGGCAAACCGCCATGCGACTGACAACCAAAGGCCGATTCGCCGTAACCGCGATGCTGGACTTGGCCATGCATTCGCCCCACGGCGCGGTCAAACTCAATGCCATCAGCGAACGGCAACGAATTTCGCTCTCCTATCTCGAACAATTGTTCAGTAAATTACGTCGCGCAAGCTTAGTAGAAAGCATACGCGGGCCCGGCGGAGGTTATATTCTGGCAACCCCTGCCGACCAAATTAATATCGCGCAAATCATCGCCGCCGCAGAAGACAGTTTGGATGCCACCCAGTGCAGCAGCAAAGCGAACTGCCACAATGGTACCCCCTGCCTCACCCACCAATTGTGGGAAGATTTGAACCAAACCATCAATGATTATTTGAGCAGCATCACCCTGCAAAGCGTGTTAAATCAGCGCGAAGACAACCGCATTATCAATTTCCAATCCAAACCATAATTTGATAACCACAAATATCGGAAGAACACCAACCATGAGCATCAAAACCCCGATTTACCTTGATTACGCCGCCACCACACCCGTCGACCCGCGCGTGGCCGCCAAAATGATTCCTTATTTGACCGAACAATTCGGCAACCCCGCTTCCAACAGCCACAGCTTCGGCTGGACGGCCGAAGAAGCCGTAGAAAACGCCCGCGCCGAAATCGCCAAACTGATTAACGCCGACGCCAAAGAAATCGTGTTTACCAGCGGCGCCACCGAATCCAACAACCTCGCCATCAAAGGCGCGGCGCAGTTTTACAAAAGCAAAGGCAAACACCTCATCACCGTGAAAACCGAACACAAAGCCGTGCTCGACACCATGCGCGAACTCGAACGCCAGGGCTTTGAAGTAACCTATCTGGGCGTGCAGGAAAACGGCCTGATTGATTTAAACGAACTCAAAGCCGCCATCCGCGACGACACCATCCTGATCTCCGTGATGTGGGTCAACAACGAAATCGGCGTGATCCAAGATATTCCCGCCATCGGCGAAATCTGCCGCGAAAACAAAATCATCTTCCACGTCGATGCCGCCCAAGCCGCCGGCAAAACCCCGATTGACGTAGAAGCCGCCAAAGTCGACCTGCTCAGCCTTTCCGCCCACAAAATCTACGGCCCCAAAGGCATCGGCGCCCTGTATGTGCGCCGCAAACCGCGCGTGCGCCTCGAGGCCCAAATGCACGGCGGCGGCCACGAGCGCGGCTTCCGCTCGGGCACCCTGCCCACCCACCAAATCGTCGGCATGGGCGAAGCCTTCCGCCTCGCCCGCGAAGAATTGGAACAAGACCGCACCCATGCCCTCAAACTGCGCGAAGTGTTCTTAAAAGGCATCGAAGGCATCGAAGAAGTGTATATCAACGGTGATTTGGAACGGCGCGTGCCCACCAACCTCAACGTGAGCTTCAACTTTGTCGAAGGCGAAAGCCTGATTATGGCCGTGAAAGAGCTGGCCGTATCCAGCGGCTCGGCCTGCACTTCGGCTTCATTGGAACCCAGCTACGTTTTGCGCGCCCTCGGCCGCAACGACGAACTCGCCCACTCTTCCCTGCGCATCACCTTCGGCCGCATGACCACCGAAGAAGAAGTGAAATTCGCCGCCGAACTGATCAAATCGAAAATTGGCAAACTGCGCGAACTCTCGCCTTTGTGGGAAATGTATCAAGACGGTATCGATTTGAGCACCGTAGAATGGGCAGAGCATTAAGCAGGTAGGACAATGTGTTAACCGAGAATGGTAAAATCGCTTATAATCCAAGCAACAATATTTACTATTAACGGTGTCCGCACATTATGGCAAACCAAGCTACCTACTATCACTACCACGCTATTTTTTCCAGCGGAGCGCCCTGCATCGTCAGCGTCCGCACCGATTTTGCTGCAAATGCGCCGTTAAACGGCCTACCGGTTTTATGTAGCGTCGTTTTCGGCTATCAAGGCGACACCGCCAGCGGCCTGCCAAACAGCGATGATGCTAGGAAACTGGAAAAAATAGCCGGACAAATCAGTGAACATGCCGCACAAAACCGCAGCGGCTTATGGGTAGGTTCTCTGACCAGCGGTCACCGGCGGGTGGAGTTTTTCTATGCCACCGATGCGGATTTGTTCCATAAAAACAATGCCGCCTATTTAAACAGCCTGCCTGAGATTGATTTCCAAATAGCAGGTAATGCCGAAGAAGATGCAAAATGGTTGTTTTACCGCAACAGCTTATTGCCCAGCCGCAAGATACAGGCTTATGAACGCAATCAAGGCACTATAGATGCCATGATTGCTCATGGAGACAATCTGGAGCAATTGCGTCCGATACACCACTATATTTATTTCGACAGCTTAGAAAATGCCCAAGCCTATACCCAAGCCGTCAGCCGGCTCGGAAATTATTTGAGTGACATTATTCAGTCTGCCGACCACACCGAAGCCTATCAAGTCAAACTTACCCATATCGGCTCCATCCATGCCGACAAACTGGCACAAACCGCTGCCGATTTGGAGGAATTGGCCGAACAATTCCAAGGCCAATACGATGATTGGGAAGCATTATTGGCCCGCCAGGCAGGCTCTTAAAACCAAACGATGCAGGATAGTTTAAAGGTTTACAAGAAGTTATTGAAGAAAACCATCCTGCCCCCATGTGATAAACCAATACCGTGTTCACCACGGAACATGCCGATTACCCTAGGCGGCATGTAAACCACCACACAACAAGGAACCCATACCATGGCATACAGTGATAAAGTAATCGACCACTACGAAAATCCCCGCAATGTTGGTTCGTTCGAAAAAGGCGACGATTCCGTCGGTACCGGCATGGTCGGTGCTCCTGCCTGCGGCGATGTGATGAAACTGCAAATCAAAGTGAACGACGAAGGTGTCATCGAAGATGCCAAGTTCAAAACCTACGGCTGTGGTTCGGCTATCGCCTCTTCTTCATTGATTACCGAATGGGTAAAAGGCAAAAGCCTAGATGAAGCCTTGGCGATTAAAAACAGCGAAATCGCCGAAGAGCTGGAATTGCCGCCGGTAAAAGTACACTGCTCCATTCTGGCCGAGGATGCCATCAAAGCAGCGGTAGCTGATTACAAAAAGAAACACAATTCTTAATGTTTTCAGACAGGCATTTATAATGGCCGGCGGTTGGGCACCCGATGGTGCGGAACAGGCACAAATCGACGCTTCTTTAGATGATGCACTGGCGTTTGCCCGCCAGCATCTGCCGAGCGGCGACAGTGCACATGAATGCGCGGAATGCGGCGAATCCATTCCCGAGGCTCGCCGTACTGCACTACCCGGCGTACAATTGTGCGTCTCCTGCCAAGAAGAAGCGGATAAACAGCAGTTTTTCCACGCCGCTTATAATCGGCGCGGCAGTAAAGATAGCCAACTGAAATAAAGTGTATGCCTGTCTGAAAATATTTTATTTTTAGGATGACTCCCATGCCGTTTACCGAAAAGGAAACCCAATCTTTATTGGCCGAAAAAGGCATAGGTAAAACCGTGTTATTGCGTTTGCAACAAATGGGCTTGGACGATACCGCCAAACTGGCGCAGGCCGATGTTCACGATATTTTGCAGCAAGGTTCAGCCCTAACCGGCTCTAGCTGTTGGAAAAACAGCCCGCAAGCCAAAGCCGCTATTACAGCAGCCGTAGCATGGGCGAAACGGCAACAAACAATTGATGCTTGAAAAGCAACAACCGTATTAATAGATACTGTCTTTCCTGAATATATAATTGATTCAAGACGTTCTCCATTAAGGATTCAGACCATGATCACCCTAACCGAAAAAGCTGCCAACCATATCCAAACCTTTTTGACCAAGCGCGGAAAAGGCGAAGGTATCCGCTTGGGCGTAAAAACCAGCGGCTGCTCCGGCATGGCTTATACCTTGGAATTTGTCGACGAGGTACAACCGGAAGACATGGTATTCGAAGGCCACGGCGTGAAAGTGTTTGTCGACCCCAAAAGCCATGTTTACTTGGACGGCACCGAATTGGACTACACCAAAGAAGGTTTGCAGGAAGGCTTCAAATTCCAAAATCCGAATGTAAAAGACGAATGCGGTTGCGGCGAAAGCTTTCACGTTTAAACCTTCTGATAACTAAAATGCCTGTCTGAAAACTGCTATTCCTAGTTTTTCAGACAGGCATTTGTATATTTGATAAAACGAAAAAGTCAGTTCAAACCCGAGCATGGCGTAGCTTTTTAAGCTGCCACAATCAATTTTGCAAAGACCCCAAAACGCTTAACGATAATAATTTCAGACAGGCACGGATAGATGTTGTATCCGAATGCCTGTCTGAAACCTTACCACTAAAATTCGGGCTGATTAAGCAGCCGATGGAATAAACTCCGTCCCATCTTCGCGCAGCATCAACGGCTGTTTGCCACCATCAATCACCTCGGCAGTCACCACCACTTTTTTTACTTCCTTCAAGCTCGGCAGCAGATACATGGTTTCCAACAGCGATTGCTCAACGATGGAACGCAGGCCGCGGGCACCGGTTTTGCGCGCCATCGCGAGTTTAGCGATGCTGGATAAAGCGGATTGTTCGATTTCCAATTCCACCCCTTCCATCGCAAACAATGCCTGGTATTGTTTCACCAACGCATTTTTCGGTTCGGTAAGAATATTGATTAATGCCGCTTCATCCAACTCCGCCAAGGTGGCAATCACCGGCAAGCGGCCGATTAACTCGGGAATCAGGCCGAATTTAATCAAATCTTCCGGCTCTACCGTTTGCAGCAATTCGGTAACTTTGGCATCTTCGTCTTTGCTGTGCACCGCCGCACCGAAACCGATACCGCCTTTTTCGGTACGTTGGCGGATCACTTTTTCCAAACCTGCAAACGCTCCGCCGCAAATAAACAGGATATTGGTGGTATCAACCTGAATAAATTCCTGATTCGGATGCTTGCGGCCGCCTTGCGGGGGAACACTGGCCACAGTACCTTCCACCAGCTTCAGCAAAGCCTGTTGCACACCCTCGCCTGATACGTCCCGAGTAATCGACGGGTTGTCACTCTTGCGCGAAATTTTGTCGATTTCATCGATGTAAACAATACCGCGCTGCGCCTTTTCCACATCAAAGTCGCATTTGCCCAAGAGCTTGGTAATAATCTGCTCCACATCTTCGCCCACGTAGCCTGCCTCGGTCAGCGTGGTGGCATCGGCCATCACAAATGGCACATCCAATTTTCGCGCCAAAGATTGCGCCAATAAGGTCTTACCCGATCCGGTAGGGCCGATAAGCAAAATATTACTTTTCGATAATTCTACGTTTTCATTGCTTTTCGGATGACGCAAACGCTTGTAATGGTTGTATACCGCCACCGCAAGCGCCTTTTTCGCCTGTTCCTGACCAATCACATGGTCGTTCAGATTGGCCACGATTTCCGCAGGAGTCGGTAATTTGGCTGAAATAACATGCTCTGCTCCTTTGGCCGTTTCCTCCGCTTCCTCAGCGCTGCCACCCAGCATTACGCCGCACGCTTCGACACACTCATTACAGATATAGGCGTGCTCCCCCTCGATTAAATTTTTGACTTCATGTTCTGGTTTGCCGCAAAACGAGCAGCTACGGTTTTCTGTGGTCATGCTGAATCAGGTCCGCTAATAAAATAATGGTTAGAATAAATCCGGTGTGCCGGAATAGAATAAATGTGAGAAGATTGAAATTGAAAATCTACTATTTATAAACATAACGCTCGGCCGGAAAAAACTAAGTATAAAGAGTATCACGCATTTTTTCAAACTCACACCTTAAGCTCTTTTTATGCTACATTCAGGGCAAAGCCATGAAAGTAAATGAAAAGATATGCATTTAAGACTTTACAGAGTCCTTTCGTTTGTTTAAAAATACGCCCTAACCAGCTGTTGCCGCCTGAATAAATAGAAATATGATTCGATCGGCAATGTAAATTCTTCAATGCCAAGCTCGGAGCCGGTTATCATAAAATATGGCGGTTGTTCTTGATATATCAATTCCCAAGCAACCTTCTACCGAATAACGAGCCTTATCCAATCCTAATAACGGTATAGTTGTATCCAAACCGTTCAGGTTTTGGACTTTCTTTGATTAAGCTATTAATCCGGAAGAGAATTATGTTTATTTCCCGTATCAATAAAACTGCTGCCACCCTAGGCGTGGGCTTGATGTTAGCCATTAGTGCCGCACCGGCTGCTGCCGATGATTTAGACGTGTTGGGTCAGTTTTTGCAACAAAATTTCCCTGATGAAAAAGATCCTCTGGGCGCGTTTCTGGTTGAAAACCCCAACGCCCAAATCAGTGAACAAGCTGCCATCGCCGGCCCCTTGCTCTCTTCTCAAGCCGCTTTGATTATGAACAACAGAACAGGCGAGATCCTTTACCAGAAAAATATTAATCGTGTGATGCCCATTGCTTCGATTTCCAAGCTCATGGCTGCTATGGTAGTACTGGACGGCAAACAAAATATGAACGAACCAGTAACCATTACCGAATACGAGATCGACCGCCTCAAAGGTACCGGTAGCCGTTTATCCATCGGCACCACGCTGACCCGCCGAGAATTGCTGCATCTTGGTTTGATGAGCAGCGAAAACCGTGCGATTCATGCGCTCGGTCGTACCTATCCCGGCGGTATGAGCGCTTTTGTATCGGCCATGAATGCAAAAGCTGCATCTCTTGGCATGAACAACACCCGTTTCTATGAGCCGACCGGCTTGGATTCGCGTAATGTTTCTACCGCCAGCGATTTGGGTAAATTGGTCAGCGCAGCCAGTGACTATCCTGTCATCCGCCGGGACAGCGTTTCCAATTTTGGCTCGGTCTACACAAGTTCGGGGCGTCAGCAAAGTTATAAAAATTCCAATGCCTTAGTGCGCGAGGGCTCTTGGAACATTGACTTGCAAAAAACCGGCTATATCCGTGAATCCGGCCGTTCTATGGTGGTTAAAGCACGTATTAACAATCAACCCATTACCATCGTTCTGCTTAACTCCCCCTCTTCTTCTACCCGCGTGAATGATGCGCGCCAGATTGAATCTTGGGTAAACCAGCAACGCCGCTCTTAAAATGGATGAGTTAAATCGCCTGTAAAAGCGGCTAAACAATCCATATCAATGCATAAATGCCTGTCTGAAATAATATTTTTTCAGACAGGCATTTAGTATTCCCCCTATAGTATGAATCGTAAATCTATAAAAAATAAAACCGCTGCCGTGTGAACAGCAGCGGTTTCTTTCAGTTCATCTCGTTGTATTTATCAGCTAGCCTTCTGATTTTTCAATTCATTGGCCAAATACAACCAAGTTTCAATCACCGTATCAGGGTTGAGTGACAAGCTGCCGATCTCTTCTTCCACCAGCCATTTGGCGAAATCAGGATGATCAGACGGGCCTTGACCACAAATACCAACATATTTGTTATGCTTACGACAAGCTGAAATCGCCAAGTGCAGCATCACTTTTACCGCCGCATTGCGTTCATCGAAGGTCGCTGCAATCGGGCCGCCGCTGTCACGGTCCACACCCAAGGTTAATTGGGTCATATCATTAGAACCAATAGAGAAGCCGTCGAAATATTGCAGGAATTGTTCGGCCAGCAATGCATTGCTCGGTACCTCACACATCATAATCAGGCGCAAACCGTTTTTACCGCGCTCCAAGCCATTTTCTTTCAAAGCTTTAATGACTTGCTCTGCTTCAGACAGGGTACGCACAAACGGAATCATGATTTCCACATTGGTCAAACCCATGTCATCACGCACATATTTCAAAGCCTTGCATTCCAGCGCAAAACACTCTTTGAAATCGTCGGATACATAACGTGCGGCACCACGGAAGCCCAACATCGGGTTTTCTTCATGCGGTTCGTAACGGCTGCCGCCAACCAAACCGGCATACTCGTTGGATTTGAAGTCGGACATGCGCACGATAACTTTGCGCGGATAAACCGAGGCAGCCAATGTAGCCACACCCTCTGCAATCTTGTCTACATAGAAATCCACCGGTGAAGCATAGCCTGAGATACGATCTTGGATTTCTTCTTTGATATCCTCATCCTGATCATCGAACTCCAACAGAGCTTTCGGGTGAATGCCGATTTGGCGGTTAATGATGAACTCCATACGTGCCAAGCCGATACCGTCGCTCGGCAAACCGGAGAAAGAAAACGCCAACTCGGGGTTACCTACGTTCATCATGATCTTAGTCGGAGACGGCGGCATATTATCGAGCGCCACCTCATTAACTTGTACATCGGCCAGACCGTTATAAATAAAACCGGTATCACCTTCCGCACAAGACACGGTTACTTCCTGGCCTTGCTGTAACACTTCGGAGGCATTACCGCAACCGACCACTGCCGGAATGCCCAACTCGCGCGCAATAATCGCGGCATGGCAGGTACGGCCACCTCGGTTGGTCACGATAGCTGCTGCACGTTTCATTACCGGCTCCCAATCGGGGTCGGTCATATCGGTAACCAAAATATCGCCTGCTTCCACCACATCCATTTCCGCAGCGCTTTTCACCAAGCGAACTTTACCTTGGCCGACTTTCTGACCGATTGCACGGCCTTCAACCAGAACCTCACCTTTATTTTCAATACTGTAGCGACGCAATACACGGCTACCGTTCTCTTGGGATTTCACGGTTTCCGGACGCGCCTGTAAAATATAAAGCTTGCCGTCTACACCATCGCGGCCCCACTCTACATCCATCGGGCGGCCATAGTGCTCTTCAATGATTAGCGCATATTTAGCCAATTCGGTGATTTCCTCATCGGAAATAGAGAATCTTTTACGCTCATCGGCAGGTACATCTACCACTTGTACCGATTTGCCTGCTTCCGCTTTATCGGTAAAAGTCATTTTAATCAGCTTAGAGCCCATGGTTTTACGCAGAATAGCCGGTTTGCCTGCTTTCAGGGTCGGTTTGTGCACGTAAAATTCGTCGGGGTTCACAGCACCTTGCACTACTGTTTCACCCAAACCGTAAGATGCGGTTACGAATACCACATCTTCAAAACCCGACTCGGTATCGATAGTGAACAATACGCCGGAAGCACCGCTATCCGAACGCACCATGCGCTGCACGCCTGCAGACAGGGCCACGATATCATGGGCAAAGCCTTTGTGTACGCGGTAAGAAATAGCGCGGTCATTATAGAGCGATGCGAAAACGTGTTTCATTGCTTCTTTTACGTTTTCCAAGCCATTGATATTGAGGAATGTCTCCTGCTGGCCGGCAAACGAGGCATCCGGCAAATCTTCAGCGGTAGCGGAAGAGCGCACGGCTACGGAAATTTGGTCGGTACCGGCATCAGCCACCATTTTTTCCCAAGCTGCGGCAATTTCATTATCCAACTGCTCAGGAAATGGCGTATCCAAAATCCATTGGCGGATTTCTTTTCCGACACGCGCCAACTCGACCACATCATCGACATCCAGAGCAGCCAATGCAGCAGAAATGCGTTCGCTCAGGCCGTTATGCGCCAAAAATGCGCGATAGGCTTCGGCCGTAGTGGCAAAACCGCCCGGCACTCTCACTCCCTTCTCAGACAGTTGGCTGATCATCTCACCCAGAGAAGCATTTTTGCCGCCGACGCTTTCAACATCGGTCATACGCAGATTTTCAAACCAGATAACGTAATTTGCAGACATTGTTCCATCCAAGTTTCAAAGTTGAATAAAAGGTAAATCTCGAACACCCATTCTAACCAGACCACCGCAGTATGTCATGTATTTTTAAACCGTTTTGGTGTAAAAAGCGATACTTAAAATTGCGGCTTTAGCGATTGTAGTAATATGAAATATTACTTCAAACAACCGGAATGATTTCGTTAGTCTTTGTAAAATAAGAGTTATCACAAGCCAAACTTTAATTTTGGCGTGTAACATTTCTCTTATTTATTAAAATATTATATCAATAATAATAAAATATTAAAACATTATTCTTATTTTAAAAACCATAAAAATAACTGTAACCATATGTAGCAATAAAAAACCTTTTTGAGTAAAGCGCTTTCTCTCGCCGTCGCCCTTGGTTATGATACGGGTTTTAACCATTTACATCCATTTAGTAAGAAGAGTGAGGAACCTATGGCGCGCCGCCACGCTTTTTTCATTTCCGACCGTACCGGCTTAACTTCCGAGAGCATGGGCGAAGCCTTGCTTGAACAATTCGAAGGCATTCAATTCAAGCGTACCACTTACCCTTTTGTCGATACCGTGGAAAAGGCACGGGTAATGGTGCATATCATAGAAAGCACGGCCGAGCAGTCTGCCGCCCGGCCGCTGGTATTCAGCAGTATCATCGATCCGCAAATCCGTGAAATCGTAAAAAGCAGCTCCGGCTTGCATCTGAGCTTCTTTGACGCTTTTTTGAACCAGTTAGAAACCGAGCTTGGCGTACCTGCACGAAATTCGGTAGGCAAACACCACAGCATCGCCGATATGCAACGCTATGAAGCGCGCATTGACGCGGTCAACTTTTCGCTCAATCATGATGACGGTATCAGCGATAAAGATTTAAAGAATGCCGATGTAATCCTCATGGGCGTTTCGCGCAGCGGCAAAACACCCACTTGCCTGTATCTGGCACTGCAATACGGCATCCGCGCGGCCAATTATCCGCTGACGCCCGACGATTTGGAATCCACCGACTTGCCGCGCATGGTGAAACCTTACCGCCAAAAACTCTATGGCCTCACCATCCAACCCGAGCGTTTGCAGGAAATCCGCCAAGAGCGCCGCCCGGATTCCACTTATTCCAAACTCTCGACTTGTAAAAACGAAGTCGCCGATGCGATGGCCATGTTCCGCCGCCACAATATTCCGTTTGCCAATACCACCAATCAGTCGGTGGAAGAGTTGGCAGTAAACATTATGCAGGCTTGCCAATTGAAGCGGCGTTTTTAATGCAAAGCAGAACAAATGCCTGTCTGAAAACTACTTTTATAAGTTTTCAGACAGGCATTAATCTTTAAATAAACTCCAATCTTATAGTTATATAGCGGATTCAATTTATTTTCGATACAAGGCAGCCAGCTGCAAACAGTCTTCCTCAAAAAAACAACCCGAACCTCATAGCGGATCGGGTTATTTATTCATTACGACTTTATTTATTTACGTTTGCCGCGGCTTTTTGCCGCTTTCCGGCTGCCGTTTTCTGCACTCTTCTTTTTCACCAAAGTAATTTTGCCATCCACCATTTGCAGACTTTGTTGCTGAACTGTCGACGCAGTAGTTTGCTTGTTGCGACCGCCTTTGCCTGCCGGTTGGCTTGCACTTTTACCGGTTTCTTTGCTGCTTTGTGATGCAGTTTGCGCCTTAGCTTTGGCTTTTTTGCTTGTAGACTTAATTGTCTCTGCTTCAGCAACGCTGCTTTTGCGAGAGGCTTTGCGACCTTTTTTACCGACAGTACCGCCGCTAACCAATACCAAATCAATTTTGCTGGTATCCAAATCGGCACGGGCAACCTTTACCGTGACACGCTCGCCCATGCTGAAACGCACGCCGCTGCGCTCACCTTCTATCGCCATAATTTCCGGCAGATAATTGAAATAATCTTCACCCAAATCACTGATGTGTACCAAACCTTCGATATGGATATCGTCAAGGGTAACAAACAAACCGAAATTAGTCATGCCGGTAACCTTGCCACCGAATACTTCGCCTATCTTATCCTGCATATAATAGGTTTTCAGCCAATTTTCCACATCGCGGCTGGCATCATCCGCCCGCCGCTCGGCAAATGAAGTGTGTGCGCCGGCTTGCGCCCAGGATTGCGGTTGGTATTTCTGCTGCAACAATACCGCCTTAATCGCACGGTGCACCATTAAATCGGGATAGCGGCGAATGGGCGAAGTAAAGTGGGCGTAATGCTCGTAAGCCAGGCCGAAGTGGCCTTCGTTATGCGCTTCGTACATAGCCTGCTGCATCGAGCGCAGCAGCATGGTTTGCAGCAATTCCTGATCTTCACGGTCTTTGATTTTGGCCGCAAGTTCGGCATAGTCTTTCGGCGTAGGTTTATCACCGCCGCCCAAAGAAAGTCCCAGCCGACCGAGTTGTTCGCGTAAAGTGCTCAACTTCTCGGGCGTCGGGCCTAAGTGATTACGGTAAAGTGCACCGTGTTTGTTTTTCAATAAGAAATCCGCCGCACACACATTGGCTGCCAACATGCATTCTTCAATCAGCTTATGCGCATCATTGCGCACCACCGGCACAATGCGTTCGATTTTGCCGTTGTCATCAAAAATCATCTGGGTTTCGACGGTTTCGAACTCCATCGCCCCGCGTATCCGCCGTTTTTTCTGCAACACGCCAAACAATTGGTAAAGCGCGCCCAATTCTTTTTTAAACGGATGATTGCCGCTTTGTTCCAACCATTCCCAAACTTGATTGTAGGTAAGGCGTGCATGTGATTTCATCACCGCCGGATAGAATCGGTAGTCTTTTACATTACCAGCATAGGTGATTTCCATATCGCATACCATGCACAAGCGCTCGACTTCTGGATTGAGCGAACAAATGCCGTTGGACAAATTCTCCGGCAGCATCGGAATCACCCGGCGCGGAAAATATACGCTGGTGGCGCGCTCGTAGGCATCGTGATCAATGGCATCACCGGGGCGCACATAATGGCTGACATCGGCAATCGCCACCACCAAGCGGAAATTTCGACCGATTTTTTCTGCATACACCGCATCATCAAAATCGCGGGCGGTTTCGCCGTCTATGGTTACCAAAGGCAATTCGCGCAAATCTTCGCGGCCTTTACGGTCGGCAGCACGTACTTTATCGGGAATTTTCTCGGCGGATTTCAGACAAGCATCACTGAATAGATAAGGCAAGTGGTGTTTGCGTACCGCAATTTCGATTTCCATACCACTGTCGGCATAATCACCCAGCACTTCAGTGAGTTTGGCCACCGCCGGATGATGGTTTTCAGGATAACTTTCAATCACCGCCATGATAACCTGGCCGGTTTTCGGCTGTAGTTCCGCTACCGAATCGGGCTCCAACAGAATCGGCTGCGTCAACCGCTTGTCTTCCGGCTCCATAATGGCAACGCCGCGTTCGACATAAAACCGTCCGACCACATCGGTGTTGGCCCGTTCGATGATGTCGAGCACCTGACCTTCGCGACGGCCGCGTCTATCCACACCTGCGGGGCGTACGGTAACGATATCGCCGTGCATCAGCCCGCGCATCTGGCGTTCGTACAAAACAAAATCACCCTGTCCGGTCGGAATCAGCGGCACGGCAAAACCGAAACCGTCTTTATGCGCTTCGATTCGGCATTTCACCAATTCCAGTTTATCGGCGACACAAACCGCACCGCGGCGGTTAATCAATACCTGGCCGTCGCGCGCCATCGCTTTGATGCGGCGTTCGAAAAACTCATATTCGGCCTCGGTAATCGATAGTTTTCCGGCCAAATCCGGTATTTTCACCGGTACGCCGCTGTCTTCCAGTACGCTGATAATCCATTCGCGGCTGGGCAGAGGTTGGTCATAGCGCTGTTGCTCGCGCGCGAGAAAGGGATCTTTTTCCCGAAGATTTAAAGTATTAGTATTTTTTTTCATTTCAACGATTGACATCCATGTCCTAGGATATATAATGCACAACTTCGTTAAGGTTAAGTAAGTCAGCACTTTAACCCAAACCGAAAATTAAAGCAAAGCCCAGGTGGCGGAATTGGTAGACGCGCTAGCTTCAGGTGCTAGTATCCTCACGGGTGTGGAAGTTCGAGTCTTCTCCTGGGCACCACTTTGCTGAAGTCAAATATACTGGCTGATTTAATATTTTGCCCAGATGGCGGAATTGGTAGACGCGCTAGCTTCAGGTGCTAGTATCCTCACGGGTGTGGAAGTTCGAGTCTTCTTCTGGGCACCAAATTTCCGAAAACCGGCTTGCTTCAAAGCCGGTTTTTGTTATTTTTCTTTTCCATTTGCCTGCGTAAAGCTGTTTACCATGTTTGATTTGTTAAACCAAAAAATCCACAACGCCGATTACGCCCGCCTAATCGGCCGGCACAGTAGCGATTTCAGCCCACAAGAAACGGCCCTATTGCAGGAAATTTTACAGCAGTTTGAATTTGATGTGGTACAACAGCAGGCTTTGGTACAAGCGGTGATGCAGCAGGCTAAATTTGATCCGAACGCATTGCACATCGAAGACGACGATGAAGATATTACCGGCGTATGCCCGCATTGTATCAATCCGCCCATGCCGCCTTTGCGCGATTATTTTGAGTGGCGCAAAAGCAAAGCCTGATTGGCGCGGTTAGGGCAAAATTTGTTTGCCCGCTGCAATGGATAATACCGTTTCGATAGAAAGCAACAAGCCGCAGACAGTACAACAAGCAATACGATACCGATTCTATTGTTGCTTTAGCGGCTGATAAAATCTTTCTCTTGGAACGAGGGGTAGCAGAACCGTAGCGAAAGTTCGTTTAATCCGCTATTTTTAAAGTGCCGTTCCACATCATCCGGCCGGTTTGCCCTGTAAAAAATAAAATGCCTGTCTGAAAATATTTTCAGACAGGCATTTCTTCAATCCGCCTTCATTATTCCTTTACCGCCAACAAATCGACGTCTTTGGTTTCGTGCGTCAACAACAGAGCGATGATGGTCAGCAAGCCGTTTACCGCCAAATAAATGCCCACACCCATCAGGCCATAGGCCTTATTCAACTCAATGGCGACCATGGTAGCGACAGACGCACCGACAATGGCAGCGAAATTGTAGGCCAGCGACGCTCCGGAATAACGTACTTCAGTAGGAAACAATTCCGGCAGGAAAGCAGCCATCGGGCCGAACGTCATGCCCATCAGCGCCATGCCGACAATCAGAAACGCCAACACACTGGCCGGTGTACCGTGGTGCAGGAAGGCTGGCAGGGTCAGCCCCAACAGAATAATTCCGGCGGTTACCACCAACAACAGGCGGCGACGGCCGATTTTATCGGCTAACACGCCGGAAATGCTGGTAAAAATACCGAACACTACCGCACCGATCAGCAAAAAGCCGGTAAAAGTATTGGCCGGAATACCCAGCCCCAGCGGGAACCCTGCATCCGACAATACCGGCTTTCCTTTCGAATAAACCTGCACGAAAGCAGTCATGATGTAGAACAAGACATAAGTTGCCACCATGATGAAGGTGCCCTGTACGATCGGTTTCCAATGCCGCAACAAAACGGTTTGCACCGGCGCTTTGACTGTTTTGCCTTCTGCTTCTGCCTCACGATAGACATGGCTTTCATGCAGGGTCAGCCGCATCCACAGGCCGACTACCACCAAAACCAGCGATAGGACAAACGGAATCCGCCAGCCCCATTCCACCAATGCTTCCGGCCCGATCAGCCAACTGATGGCAAAGAATATGCCGTTGGCCAGAAACAAGCCGATGGGGGCACCCAACTGCGGAAAAGTACCGAACCAAGCGCGCTTGCCTTCCGGTGCGTTTTCCGTTGCTACCAGTGCCGCACCGCCCCATTCGCCGCCTAAGCCCAGTCCTTGCCCGATACGGCAGATGCACAACAACAGCGGCGCCCACAATCCGATGCTTTCATAAGTAGGCAGCAGGCCGATGGCAACCGTCGACAAACCCATGGTCAGCAAAGAGGCGACCAGTGTTTTCTTACGACCGATTTTGTCGCCGAAATGGCCGAACACGGCCGAACCGATCGGGCGGGCAAAAAAAGCCAACGCCAGCGTGGAGAGCGACAGCAACGTAGCAGCACCGGGATCGCTTTTATCGAAAAACTGAGTGTTAAACACCAATACCGCCGCAGCGGCGTAAATATAATAATCGTAGAATTCAATGGCGGTGCCGATCATGGAAGCCACCGCAACCTTATAGGGGTTGTTACGCAGTTGAACAGAATCTGACATGAGATATTTTCAATATTATAAAAAGTTAGAATTTTTTGCCTGCTTGACCTTCGCTGGCAAAACCTAATGAAACGGAACGTACGGCAGCAATACATCAAACCACGGCCCAACGCCCGCCCAAAATCCTTGTATTGTAAACCATTCTCAGCAAAGGCATAATGCCTGTTGCCATCATTACCGGCCTTATTCTCGAATAATGCCTGTCTGAAACCCACCCGGAGAAACGGTATGACTGTTGTCCAATCCGCCGCCCAAGAATTACAACTGAAAAAACAATTCGCCATCGACGCTTACCGCACCTCGCGGCAACCCGCCCAGTTTTTCGAACGCTATACCACCGCGCTCGACCAGTTGCTCAGCACTTTATGGCAGGAATTTTTCAGTGGCAGCCGGCTGGCGCTGCTGGCCACCGGCGGCTTCGGTCGTGCGGAAGTTTATCCGTTTTCCGATGTCGACCTGGCCATCGCCGCTCCCGATACTTTAACCGAAGCCGAACAGGAACAAATCAGCACCTTCGTACAAACCTTGTGGGACATCCAGCTGGCACCCGCCATCAAAACCGGTTCGCTGTCCGAACTCTGCCAAAGCGCGCTCGACGATCTGACCGCCGACACCGCTTTTATCGAAGCACGCTTCATCTGCGGCAATCACCAGCTGGCCGACCAATTGCTGCAACAGCTCTCCCTGCAACGCAATACCGCCCTTTTCATTGAGGGCAAACTTCTGGAAATGCAGCAGCGGCACAACAAACAGCAAGGCTCCGGCGCGGTTTTGGAGCCCAATGTCAAAACCTGCCCCGGCGGCCTGCGCGATATGCACACCATGTTGTGGCTGGCCAAAGCGCAAGGTTTGAATGCCAATATCCAGGCCTTGATTAATAACCGCGTACTCACCCGCGCCGAGGCCGGCCATTTGGTCAACAGCCACAAGCAGCTGGCGAAAATCCGCATCGAGCTGCATCTGGCCGCCGGACGCGAAGAAGACCGCTTGGTTTTCGACCTGCAATCGTTGGTTGCGGAAAACATGGGCTTGCGCGACGACGACAAACGCAAAAAAAGCGAAAAACTGATGCACCAGCTTTACCGCGCCACCAAAACGGTCAAGCAGCTCAACGGCATCATCATCCCCATGTTGCGCGGCCGGGTATTTTCCATTCTGCCGCGCGTGGTGCACCAAATCGATGAAGACTATTATCAAGTCGGCAACCAAATCGCGGCCTACGATAAAGAAATTTTTAAAAAGAAGCCGGAACACGTTTTCCGCATCATCGAAATCGTGCAAAAAAGCAACGGCATCATCACCATCGCGCCGCGCACGCTGCGCACCTGGTGGGAGGCCGCCCGCAAAATCAACCGCCATTTCTACAATCAGCCGGAAAACCGCAAACGCTTCATCGGTTTTTTCAAAGAAGGCACCGGTCTCACCCACACCATGCGTTTTCTCAACCTTTATGGCGCGCTCGGCCATTACCTGCCCGCCTGGGGCAAAATCGTCGGTTTGCTTCAGCATGATTTGTTCCACATCTATCCGGTGGACGACCACATTCTGATGGTTTTGCGCAATATGCGCCGCCTCGCGCTGGACGAACATGTGCACGAGCTTCCGTTCGCCTCCGGCCTGATGCATTCGTTCGAACCCAAATATGTTTTATATCTGGCAGCAATGTTCCATGACATCGCCAAAGGCCGGGGCGGCGACCATGCCATCCAAGGCATCGCCGATGCCCGCCAGTTTGCAGCCGACCACTTTATGAACGAAGAAGACAGCGAATTGCTGGCTTGGCTGGTGGAAGACCATCTTCTGATGTCGCTCACCGCCCAAAAAGAAGACATTCAAAATCCCGATGTGGTGAAACGGTTCTGCGAGCGTGTGAAAACCCCGCAGCGGCTGCGTGCGCTTTATCTGCTGACCGTGGCCGATATCCGCGGTACCAATCCGAAAATCTGGAACTCTTGGAAAGCCAGCCTGCTGGAAAGCCTGTTCAACTCCGCCAACCGTTATTTTGCCGGCGGCGAAAGCAACCGTGCCATCATCGCAAGCCAACGCCAAATGAGTGCAATGGATGCACTCACCGATGCCGGCTACGATGCCAAACAGCAACGCCGCCTGTGGCAGGCGCTCGGCCCCGCCTATTTCGTGCGCCACGAAGAAAACGAGATTCTGTGGCATTTGCCGCAGATTATCGACGATGTGGAAATGCCGAAAATCGCCGTCCGCCGTTACGACGCGCCCAATACTTTGCAGGTAATGGTGTTTATGCCTAACGCCGAGCGCCTGTTTACCCGTCTGTGCCGCATTTTCAGCCATCACGGGCTCGATATTATGGCCGCCCGCGCCTTTGTTACCGAGCACAACTACATTCTCGATACCTTTGTAATACAGTTCCCCGAAAACAGCGAAACCGCTGATTACCAACGTATCCAGCGCTCGCTCGAGCACGAACTGAACGGTTTTCTGCAAGGCGTATTCCAAGACGACAATATCGCCTGCGGCCTGCGCAGCCGCCGTGCGCGCCACCTGCCGATTGCGCCAAGCATCAGTATTATCGGTAACGACGATGCACCGGGCTGGCACACCATGCACATCGTTGCCATCAACCGCCCGTATTTGCTGGCCAATATTACCGAAATCCTGTCCGACCACAACATCAGCCTGCGCTATGCGAAAATCGCCACGCTCGACGAACGGGTGGAAGACAGCTTTTTGCTGTTTAGCCGCGACTTGGACAATCCGAAAAAACAACTGGAATTGAAACGCGCCGTATTCGAACAACTGGCCAATTAAACCGGTAATAAAATAAATGCCTGTCTGAAAAAATAAAATGCGTTTTCAGACAGGCATCTACGGTACTTGACCTTTACCCCGTGTTAAGCCGTATGCTTCCTTTCATTCTATCTTCCACTAGGAGAACACCATGCAAACCCTTACCCTCAAAATCGACGGCATGACTTGCGGCGGCTGCGTGAAAAGCGTTACCAACGTATTGCAAAATCTGGACGGCGTAGAAAAAGCCGAAGTGAGCCTGGAAAACGCCGACGCCACCATTAGCTTTGATGAAAGCAAAATCCAGCCCGCCGCCTTAATCGAAGCGGTGGAGGATGCCGGCTTCGACGCTGCGCTGTAAGGCTGCTGCACGTGAATAAGACCAAACGTATCCTGCCGCTTACCCCTTGGTCGGCGCCAAGCCCGTGGTCGCTGCGGCCGAAATCCTTATGGGTATTGTGTTTCGCGCTGGTATTGTTCGGTGTGGGCGAAGGCATGCTGGTTAGCGCACAACTCGGCTCCACGCCGTGGACGGTGTTGGCGCAAGGCATTTCGCAACAAAGCGGATTGGGCATCGGCACGGTTACCTTTCTCATCAGCGCGGCGGTATTGGCCTTGTGGCTGCCCTTGCGGCAACGGCCAGGCATCGGCACGATTTTGAATATGATCATCATCGCTGCCGTATTGGGCTTATTCGTGCGCATCGTTCCCCCGCCGGCGGATTTTGTCTGGCGGATCACATTGTGCCTCGGCGGCATCGTTACCATCGGCACCGCTTCGGCTTTCTACCTCACTTGCTATCTCGGCGCCGGCCCGCGCGACGGTTTGATGGTGGGCTTGTGCCGGGTAAGCGGCTGGCGGGTCGGTATCGTGCGCACACTGCTGGAAGGATCGGTCTGTCTGGCCGGCTGGCTGCTCGGCGGTGTCTTGGGATTGGGCACGCTGTTGTTTGCCTTCGGCGTCGGCTGGGTGGTGCAAGGCTGTTTGCAATGGATTGCCAAACGCTATCCTCAGCAGGATTCTCCTGTAAAACCTTGAAGGGCAGTAATAGGCAAAACGGCGGGGTTAACCCGCCGTTGCTATTTGTCACCATCCCTTGCCGGTTGAAACCTGTTGACCTTAACCCTAGGTAAAGTCTTAAAGTAAGCACATTGCATCAAAAACCGATTCCCCAAAGGACACGCATCATGCAGCAAAAAGCCCGTTTCCAAATCGGCGGCATGACTTGCCAAGCCTGCGCCAGCCGCATTGAAAAAGTATTGAACAAAAAAGATTTTGTCAGCCAAGCCGGCGTGAACTTCGCCAGCGAAGAAGCGCAAGTAGTGTTTGACGACAGCCGTGCCGGTGTGGCCGATTTAATCGGCATCATCGAAAAAACCGGTTTTCAGGCCGCCTTGAAAACCGACGATATGCCGGCAAGCGATAGCGAAAGCCCCGTCAATTGGCGCTTGTGGCTGCTGCTTGCCATCAACATACCGTTTCTGATCGGCATGGCCGGTATGCTACTCGGCCGCCACGACTGGATGATGCCTGCTATGTGGCAGTTTGCGCTCGCCAGCGTGGTGCAGCTTTGGCTGGCGGTACCGTTTTACAAAAGCGCCTGGGCGAGCGTCAAAGGCGGGTTGGCGAATATGGACGTACTCGTAACCATCGGCACGGTAGCGATTTATCTTTATTCGGTATTCATGATGTTCCACCACCGCGGCATGGGGCACGACGGCATGGCGCACGTTTATTTCGAAGCGGGTGTGATGGTGATCGGCTTTGTCAGCCTGGGTAAATTTCTCGAACACCGCGCCAAAAAATCCAGCCTAAACAGCCTTGGCCTGCTGCTGAAACTCACGCCGCGCCAAGTAAACGTAGAGCGCAACGGCCAATGGCAAAGCCTGCCGCTTGACCAAGTGCAAATCGGCGATTTGATCCGCGCCAATCACGGCGAACGCATCGCCGCCGACGGCGTGGTGGTACGCGGGAGCGGCTGGACCGACGAAAGCCACCTCACCGGCGAATCCCGGCCCGAAGCCAAAACCGAAAACAGCAAAGTACTGGCCGGCGCATTGGTTACCGACGGCAGCATCGTTTACCGCGCCCGCGAGCTCGGCAGCCAAACCCTGCTCGGCGACATGATGGCCGCACTCTCCGAAGCGCAAGGCAGCAAAGCGCCGATTGCGCGGGTGGCCGACAAAGCCGCCGCCGTGTTCGTACCCGCCGTAGTCGGCATTTCCCTGCTCACTTTTGTTTTGACTTGGTTAGTCAAAGGCGATTGGATACCGGCCTTGATGAACGCCGTGGCGGTGTTGGTGATCGCCTGCCCGTGCGCACTCGGTTTGGCCACACCCGCTGCGATTATGGTCGGCATGGGGCGCGCCGTAAAACACGGTATTTGGTTTAAAGACGCCGCCGCCATGGAAGAGGCCGCCCATGTCAACGCAGTGGTACTGGACAAAACCGGCACGCTTACCGAAGGCAAACCCGAAGTAGCCGCGGTGTTATGCCTGTCTGAAAACCTCGGTGAAAACGAACTTTACCGTCTCGCCGCCTCGGTCGAACAAAACGCCGCCCATCCGCTGGCGCGCGCCATCGTTCAGGCCGCCTTGTCGCGCGGGGTCTCTTTAGCCGAAGCCCGCAACGCCAAAACCGAAGCCGGTGCCGGCATCCGCGCCGATATCGACGGCATCGGCGAAGTGAAAGTAGGCAAACCGGACTACTGCGGCTTTATCCTGCCCGAAGAGGCCGATCCGGTATGGCAAATCGCCAGCATCGTCGCCGTCGCGGTAAACGGACAGGCCGTCGGCGCCTTTGCCTTGGCCGACCGTTTGAAAGCCGACAGCCAACAAGCCATCCGCCGCCTGCAAGCGCACGACATTGATGTATACATCATGAGCGGCGACCATCAAGGCACCGTGGCCTACATCGCCGGGCAACTGGGGGTCGCCCACGCGCTGGGCAACATGAGCCCGCGCGACAAAGCTGCCGAGGTGCTGAAACTGAAAGACAACGGCCACACCGTAGCGATGGTCGGCGACGGCATCAACGACGCCCCGGCTCTCGCCGCCGCCAACGTCAGCTTCGCCATGAAAGACGGCGCCGACGTGGCCGAACACACCGCATCGGCCACCCTGATGCAACATTCTGTCAACCAGATGGTCGACGCCCTATTGATTTCGCGCGCCACTTTGAAAAACATCAAGCAAAACCTGTTTTTCGCCTTTTTCTACAACGTTTTGGGCATCCCATTGGCCGCACTCGGCTTCCTCAGCCCGGTGATTGCCGGTGCCGCGATGGCTTTGAGTTCGATTTCGGTATTGGGTAATGCTTTGCGATTGAAACGGCTGAAGATAGAGTAAACCCCGGGCAATAAACCCATGCCTGTCTGAAAACAAGCGCGCAGGATTCTGCGAAGCTCAAAGTTTTCAGACAGGCATTTTTTTGGATAAAACGATAAACATTATGGTATCGACATGATTTAACACAGCATCACACAAACCTCCTTTCTCTACACACCATTAATTAAGTTAGATAATTTTTGAACTTATTTAATTTAAATATGCCAATATGGAGCATTTATTCAAAATGAATTTTAAACCGAAAGGAGACTTAACATTATGGCAACAACCAGCGCAACACAAAATCCGGACAATCAAAACAGTGCTTCGGTTTTAAATCAAGCCAACCTAGCAGTATCCGGCTTGGTTAGCAGCCCTGAAGCAACTGAAATAATTAAACCCAGTGCGACCGAAATCGAAGCGTTAAAAACCTATATCAGCCAAAACAACGATCTGGCACAAAAAAATATCTTAGCCAGCTATGCTAAAGACAGTGACGGCGACGGTTTAATCGACAAACAAGACGGCAGCCCCAATAGCTGGAACGTATCGGATCGCGATTTGCGCATGTTAATGGCTTTATCGGACCGGCCCGGTGATTTACAGGATGTCGCCGGCCACAAAAGCAGACTCGAAAATATCTTCAATGAAAAACTTTCCGGTCAGGACTTTGATACCTTAATCAATGAAGTCAACAAAGGCCAGCTTGCCGGCCAAGCGGATGCCAAAGAGCTGAGTGGAAATTGGGATTTGTTAGACAGAGTGCATACCGAAAGCGGGTTGGATTACGCAATTTTCGGTAACGGTAAAACAGAAAACGGTTACCAAAACGTAGTGGTGACTTTTGAAGGAACGAAAACAGATACTAATCATGACTATAAGAACGATGCTCTGATTCTTGCAGGAATGATACTCCCCCAAACACAGGATCTGGAAAAAGTCGCACAGGAAGTGGCCGCTTATCATCCCGATAAAGTTTATGCAACAGGCCACTCTTTAGGCGGCTACTTGGCCCAGTATTTCGCTGCTTATACCATGCAAAGCCAAACCGAGTGGGCGGAAAGTTTTGTCCGCAGCGTTTTGTTCAATCCGGCCGCACTGAATAATACTAATTTACTAATTAATAATAACAGTTTAAATAGCGCCGTTGCCAATACCCGCGCATTTCTGAAAACAGATATTACCGATAACGGCGATATTCACCAGAAAACCAAATCTTTGGTGATCGAGGGTGACTGGGTAGACTGGGTAAATAAAAATATGCTCAGGAACATTTTCGAAAGCAGCGTCTATAAGCCCACTATTTATTTTCCCAATGTGGTGGAACCAATTCCCTACTTCATCATGCCCGACCTCCGCAACAACCCGCAGCATCTGCTGGATAAATTCTTTTACAATACGCCCGAGCTGGAAAAACAATTCTCGCAAGGCTATCGCGTTGATGCGCACTATCAGGCTGAAGACGATGATCTTGACGGTTTGGCCAATGTGCATGAAAAACACATCGGCACCGCCGTGGACAATGCAGACAGTGATGGCGACGGATATTCGGATTACATCGAAGCGGCGCTGGCATCGAATGCTCTTGATTCCGCCATCTTACCGTCTATCCCTGTAGCGTCGCAAAACAATACAGCAACCCAACCGGAAGTATCCGCCTTGAACTTGCAAAATGATGAAAATACAAGCAATAGCATCATTTCCGAGTCACTGTTTAACGCTAATGGCTTAATCACCGGCGTGAAAATCATCGGCACGCAAGCCGATGATGTCATCACCGGCGGCGAAGGCGATGACATTCTGCAAGGCGGTTCAGGCAGTGATACCGTTACCGGCGGCGCCGGGCGTGATACTTTTGTTTTCCACGCCGGCGATGTTGATGATCAAAAAGCCGATATCCTGACAGATTTCAATCCGCAAGAAGATCTGCTGGATGTCAGCAATTTACGATCACTATTCGAAGATCACGGTAATGATTTGCAATGGTCACAAATTTTGACGGACAGTACGGCTACCGTGGATACCAATCAATCACACCTGATTCTTAACAGCGAAGAGAAAACCCTTTCTTATCAAGCCGCAGGCAGTGAGACAACGGTGGTAATCGCGCACTTCGACGCCAACCAAGCTGCCGCCCTAACCGCAGCCAACTTGATCGGTTAAGCCGCAATCGGCTTAATAAATACTGAATCTGCATCGCTTCGTGTAAAGTGGATTCATACATACAAGGTATGTTGGTTCTGTAAAAGTTGCCAGTAGCATGTGCTGCTTGGCAACTTTTTCAAACAAACAGATTACATTTTTTTACAAATTGCTAATTCTCAGCCAAATCCACTTTCCTATAATGTCTGCCAATCCGATAAGCCATCGGCCTATCGCTTCTCAAACCATTAAAGGAAATACCATGAAAAAAATATTACTGACTGCCGCCATGATTACCCTGTCTGCCGGAGCCTTTGCCGGCGACGACCGCATTGAGCGCGAAATGCACCAAGATGCTTCATTCGAACAAAACCGCACCAAAGCCGTACAAATGTTGGAAGCGCGCGGCTATCAAGTACGCAAGATTGATGCGGACGACCACCAAGGCAAACCAGTCTTCGATGTGGAAGCTTACAAAGGTAATAAAGAATTCGATATCAAACTCTCTTATCCTGATTTGCGTATTTTGAAAGAAAAAGAAGACCGCTTTTAAGGCCGATTGAGCGGCAACAACAAAATGCCTGTCTGAAAACTTTTTCAGACAGGCATTTTAAATACCCGTGTATTGCAGAAGTATTGCTTACAAAGAAGCGTTTACAAAAGCCATCAATTGGGTTTTAGCCAATGCGCCTACTTTGGTGGCGACGTTTTGGCCGTCTTTGAATACCATCAACGTCGGAATACCGCGTACGCCGAATTGGGCGGGGGTGTTCTCGTTTTCGTCGATATTGATTTTAACCACTTTCAGCTTACCTTCGAACTCAGCGGCCACTTCGTCCAGAATCGGGGCGATCATTTTGCAGGGGCCGCACCACGGCGCCCAGAAATCCAACAATACCGGTACGTCGGATTTCAATACATCTTGTTCGAAACTCGCATCGGTAGCATGTACGATCAAATCGCTGCTCATCATTATTTCCTTTCGTTTTTCCAATGGTTGGTGTGTGCGTATGCCCGCACCTTGTGCTTGCAGCTAGAATAGGGCTTTACCGCCCGAATTTCAAGCCCTGTGATGCATCAATAGCTTTTGGGTATAGTCTGCATAGGGATGGGCAAAAACCTTTTCGCAATCGCCCTCTTCCACCACTGCGCCGTCTTTGAGCACCATCACACGATGCGACAGTGCGCCGATAACGGCCAAATCGTGGCTGATAACAATCAGGCTTAGGCCGTAAGTTTTTTGCAAACGGGCCAGCAGCTTCAGAATTTCGCGCTGCCACTGCACATCAAGTGCGCTGGTCGGCTCGTCCAATACCAATACTTTGGGCTTGACGATAATCGCACGGGCAATCGCCAGGCGCTGGCGCTGGCCGCCGGAAAATTCGTGCGGATAGCGCGCCAGTATCTCGCCTTCCAGCCCCACTGCCTGCAACACTTCGCGAACCCGCGCCTCAATTTCAGCCTCGCCGAGGTTTTTTTCGTATACACCCAAGGCTTCGGAAACGATATCGAGCACCGTCATGCGCGGATTGAATGCGCCGAACGGGTCTTGAAACACCATCTGAATATCGCGCCGGCTCGCCGGCGACCACGGCCTGCCGTCGAGCACCACTTGGCCGCAAGCCTCCATCAAATGCAGCAAAGCCTTAGCCAACGTGGTTTTTCCGCTGCCGCTCTCGCCGATTACCCCCAGAGTTTCGCCGCTTTTCAAATTAAAGCTCAAAGGCTGCAAAATGGTTTTTTGCTCTTTTTTAAACCAACCGGTTTTGCGGCTCACCGTTACTCCCAGCCCTTCGGCCTGCAATACGGTCGGCGCGTTTTCAGACAGGCATTCGATTTCGCGCTTGGGCACCGCATCCAGCAGCAGGCGGGTATATTCGTGTTGCGGGCGATCGAAAATATCGGCCACCGCGCCCTGCTCGACGATTCTGCCGTAACGCATCACCGCCACATCATCTGCAAAGCGGCGCACCAAATTCAAATCGTGGGTGATGTATAAAATGGTCATATTGCGCTCGCGCTGCAAACGGTCGAGCAAATCCAATATTTGTGCCTGCACCGCCACATCGAGCGCAGTAGTCGGCTCGTCGGCAATCAGCAGCTTCGGCTCGGCTGCTACCGCCATCGCAATCATCACCCGCTGGCGCTGGCCGCCGGAAAGCTGGAAAGGATAGGCAGATACTTTTTCTTCGGCATCCCGTATACCGGTTTCTCGCAACAAATCAACGGCTTTTTGCCAAGCGGCGCGCTTGTCCAAACCCAGATGCAAAATCAGCACTTCGGCAATCTGCCGGCCAACCTGCATCACAGGGTTGAGCGCCGTCATCGGTTCTTGAAACACCATGCCGATATCGCGGCCGCGCAGTTTGCGCAGCGATTTTTCCGGCAAAGCCAGCAGATTTTCGCCCTGAAAACGGATTTCGCCTTGCAGCGACACATCGGGATTGAGCCGCATAATGCCTTGCGCCAGCACGGTTTTGCCGCTGCCGCTCTCCCCCACCACCGCCAGTTTGCGGCCGGTTTTCACCTGCAAATGAATGTCGTGCAATACCGTATTGCCGGGGAAAGCGGCATGCAGATGTTCGATTTCCAGAATGTTCATGCCATCCACCTTATTTTCTGCCGCGTACATCAAATGCATAACGCAAACCCTCGCCCACCATCACCAGAAGCAACAGCATCATGGTCAGCGTACCGAAAGCCGGCAAGCCTATCCACCAAGCATCGAGGTTCTCTTTGCCTTGCGAAAGCAATTCGCCCAGGCTCGCCTGCGAAGTAGGCACGCCCAAACCCAAAAAATCAAGGCTGGTTAGGGCCAATACCGCGCCGGAAATGCGAAACGGTAAAAAGGCCAATACCGGCGTGAGACTGTTGGGCAGAATGTGCCGCCACATAATCGCGCGGTTGCCCACGCCCATGCTTTTGGCCGCCAATACATAATCGGCCTGGCGGTTTTTCAAAAACTCGGCGCGCACGTAATCCGACAAACCCATCCAGCCGAATAAGGAAAGCAGCAACAGCAATATCAGCAGGCTGGGATTAAAAAACGACAGCAAAATAATCAGCAGATACAATTCGGGCATACCGCCCCAGATTTCCATAAGACGCTGCATCACCAAATCGACTTTGCCGCCGAAATAACCCTGTATCGCACCGGCCAGCACGCCGATAATCGTGGTAATCACCGTTAACGCCAATGCAAACAGCAACGAATCGCGGAAACCGTATACCAAGCGCGCCAGAATATCGCGGCCGCGGTCGTCGGTACCCAGCCAGTGGTTGGCCGAAGGCGGCGCCGGGTCGGGCGCGGTATCGAAGTCGTTTAAGGTGTTGGCAGCGTAGGGGTTGAGCGGATAAACGGCGCTGTTACCGTTTTCGGTGATGTTTCTGCGGATGAGCGGGTCGAAATAATCGGCCGGCGTTTCGAAATCGCCGCCGAAATCGCGGTCGAGATAGGTATTGGCCAACGGGAAATAATATTCGCCCTGATAGTGTATCCACAAAGGTTTATCGTTGCTCCACAACGGCGCGAGCAGCGCCAACACAAACAACACGGCCAGCAGACGCAGTGAAAACCAGCCGCGCTTGTGCCGTTTGAATGCCTGCCAGACAGGTGAAGAAAAGATTTTTCGCATCAACATCTACCCCTTGCGCAATTATTTCTGCCCGCCGAAATGAATGCGCGGATCCACCCAAGAATAAGAGATGTCCGACAATAATTTCGCTATCAAACTCATCAGCGTGAACACATACAGCGTGCCCATCACCACCGGATAATCGCGTTTCATCACCGCTTCGTAAGAGAGCAGGCCCAAGCCGTCGAGCGAAAACAGGGTTTCGATCAACAGGCTGCCGGTGAAAAACGCGCCGATAAAAGCGGCGGGAAATCCGGTAATCAGCGGAATCATGGCGTTGCGCAATACATGGCGGGTCAGGATGTGTTTTTCAGACAGGCCTTTGGCACGCGCGGTATACACATATTGGCGGCGGATTTCTTCGAGAAATACGTTTTTGGTGAGCACCGTCATCACCGCCAGATTGCCGACCACCGAAGCGGTAATCGGCAACGCCATGTGCCAGAGATAATCGGCGATTTTGTGCGGCCAACTGAAGCTTGCCCAATCGTCGCTCACCAAGCCTCCTTGAGGAAACCACGCCCAGAAGCTGCCGCCGCCGAACAACACCAGCAACACCAAACCCAATACAAAAGGCGGAATCGTATAGCCTACCAGAATCACGAGACTGGTGGCCGCATCGAAACGGCTGCCGTCGCGCACTGCTTTGGCAATGCCCAACGGAATACAAATTAAATAAGTCAGAAAGAAAGTCCACAAACCCAGGCTCATCGATACCGGTAGTTTTTCCTTCACCAATTCGAACACCGTTTGGTGGTGGAAAAAGCTCTCGCCCAAATCGAAACGTAAAAAGCGCGCTATCATATCAGTGAAACGTTCGAGCGCCGGTTTGTCAAAACCGTATAAGGCTTTGATTTTCTCCATATCCTCTGCACTCAGCCGGCTGCCGCCGCGCTGCAACATCGATGAAGAAGTGGCGCTGCCGCCCGCTTCGCCCATAACCGTACTTTGCGTCAGTTGGGTAACCATCTGCTCGACCGGCCCGCCGGGCACGAATTGGATCACGGCAAAAGTAATCGCCAGAATGCCGAACAGTGTGGGAATCAGCAGCAGCAGTCGTTGCAAGATGTAGCGCAGCATAAGCAATCCGAAACAGTATAAAAATGCCTGTCTGAAAAAAGCCTTGATTGCTTTTCAGACAGGCATGGTGATTATTTGCTCAACACAAAAAATTCGACTAATACGTTTTTGAAAATAAAACCGAATATGCCCAATCCCAATACCAAAAACAGAATAAACATACCCAATTTACCGGCTTGGGATTTTTTACCCAAATCCCAGATAATGAAGCCCAGGAAAATAATCAATCCGGTCAAACCGATTTTTAACGACCACGAAGCAAACGTTGCCTCATCCATGTATTCATCCTTCAATCAAATCGTTTCAGACAGGCATTTACGCCATCGCCTGCGCCAAATCGGCAATCAAATCATCGGCATATTCCATGCCTACTGCCAGCCGCAACAAACCTTCGCGAATGCCTGACTCATATTTGGCCTCCGCCGCCATTTTACCGTGGGTGGTGGTCCAAGGATGGGTGATGGTGGAACGCACATCGCCCAGATTGGCGGTGCGCGAGAAAATCTGTACGCTGTCCATCAACTTCCATGCCGCCTCTTGGCCGCCTTCCACTTCAAAAGCCACCACAATACCGCCGGCGCGCTGCTGCTTTCTCACCAATTCCGCCTGCGGGTGATCGGCAAAACCGGCGTGGTAAACATTCAATACCTGCGGCTGTTCACGCAACCATGCCGCGATTTTATCCGCATTGGCGCATTGTTTCTCCATGCGAACGAACAAGGTCTCCAAGCCGCTCAGCAATTCCCAAGCATGAAACGGCGACATCGACAAACCGGCGCTGTTCATATAAAGCTGGATTTTACCCATCAGCTCGCGGCTGCCGCTCACTACCCCGCCCTGCACCCGGCCGTGGCCGTCGATGGCTTTGGTCGCCGACTGCACCGACAAATCGGCGCCCAACAGCAACGGACGCTGCAAGGCAGGCGAACAAAAACTGTTGTCCACCACCAAAAGCGCACCGGCAGCATGGGCGATTTCGGCGAGCGCCGCCAAATCGGCGATTTCGTTCAAAGGATTGGACGGCGTTTCCAAAAACAGCATTTTGGTATTTGGCCGCAACGCCGCCTGCCATTCGGCCAAATCGGTTTGCGACACCAAAGTCACTTCGATACCGAAACGCGTGACATGGTTCATGATAAACCCCATGGTGGTACCGAACAGGCTGCGGCTGCAAATCAAATGGTCGCCCGCGCTCAGAAAAGTCAGCATCGCCGCCTGAATCGCCGCCATGCCGGTGGCCATCGATACCGATTGCTCGGCGCCTTCCAACAGCGAAATACGCCGATTAAACGTCTCTACCGTCGGATTGGCGGTACGGCTGTAAGTAAAGCCCGGCTGCGCGCCGGAAAACAGCGCCGCACCTTCGGCGGCGGTGTCGAACATAAAGCTGCTGGTTAAAAACAAGGCCTGATGGTGTTCGTTATATTCCGTTTGTAATTTAGCACCGCGAATAGCCAGTGTTTCGGGGTGTAGCGCTTGCGACATAACAATTATCCTTAGCGAATCTATCGTACAGCGGCAAAATGATGCGCCGCGGCAAGCGCCGCACCATTTCCACCATTTTTGCAAAAACCGAAAAGCGTGCCGGTGTTGTACGACACGCTCTGAACAAGATGCTTGTATTTTGCGCCTGTTTGCCGCCGTTTTCAAGGCAAAGCGCCGATTTTCTCGCTTCTTTCTGCCTTTTTTCCGTTATCCCGGGTACTTGCCACTTTCTGCCAATATTACAAAAAAATATTTTCTTTTTTAACAAACTACTAACAAGAAAAGAGCTTATTAATTAATGGTAATTATTATTATTTTTATTTAAAATAGAATAAATCCATTATATAAATCCCTTATGTTGACGGAACTCCTTTTTCCGCCGTTTTTTCCACTTCCCTTTCGAATACCATTTAAAGAAGATATGCTAATCACACGCCTCACCCCTTGTGCGCTGGCCGTATTAAGCCTCAGCGCAGCCGCTCCGGCATTTGCCGATGAAAGCAACAGCGCCTCCCCCACCCAACTGGAAACCCTGCAAGTACGCGCCAAACGCCTGACCATGGAAACGGGTTATAAAGCCGAACGCAGCGACATCACCGGTGTCAACACCTCCATTCTGGATACCCCCTACAGCATCGACGTGGTCACCCAACAGCAGCTGGAAGACAAACAGCCGCAAACCCTGGAAGATGCGGTAACCGGTATCAGCGGCCTGCACCAAGGCAATAATCTGGCCGGCACCCTAGATGCCATCGTCAAACGCGGCTACGGCGGCAACCGCGATCATTCCATCATGCGCAACGGCGTCGAATCCACGCAAGCGCGTAACTACACCGCCACCGCCGAACGCGTCGAAGTATTGAAAGGTCCCGCTTCCGTACTCTACGGCGTGCAAGACCCCGGCGGCGTGATCAATATCGTTTCCAAAAAACCGCTTTATAAAGCCGAAAACAGCATCAACGCCTCTATCGGCACCCAGAACCAACGCCAAATCGGCATCGATCTTACCGGCCCGATTGCCGACAGCGGCTTGGCTTACCGCTTTATCGCCGATTACAGCGGCAAAAAACACTGGCGCGATCACGACGGCGAACACGCAAAATACCGCCAAAGCATCATCGCACCCTCGCTCTCTTGGCAAAACGAAAACACCAAACTCTTGGCGGCTTACGAGTATCAAAACTACTCGATACCGTTCGACCGCGGCACTTACCTCGATTTGAACAGCAACAACCAAGGCTATGCCAGCTACGGTAAACCGATCGACATTCCCGCCGAACGCCGTTTGGACGAAAACTTCAATATTTCCGATGGTTACGCCCACAACCTGCAATTGAGCGGCGAACACAAAATCAATAACGACTGGACCCTGAAAGCCACCTACGGCTACAGCACCAACCATTACAGCGACTGGCAGGCCCGGATTACCGCCTACAATGCCGCCACCCGTACCGTTACCCGCCGCATCGACGGCACCCGGCCGTCCGACCATACCGGCCACAGCCTCAATCTTTCCGCCAACGGTATCGTCGACCAAGGCGAAAACATCACCCACAAACTGCGTATCGCCTTGCAGGCACAAGACAACAAACTCACCCTCGGCGACATGTACCGCAGCGCCAATATTGCCGGCTTCAGCATCGATGACCCGCAATACGTCGGCCCCAGCCTGATCGAAAGTTCGGGTACCAGCATCCGCAATTCCGAAAGCGACCAATACGAGCGCCTGAAAACCGCCGCCCTCTTGGTGCAGGACAATATGTACGTAGGCGACAAATGGATTATCTCCGGCGGCCTGCGCGGCCAGTATTACCGCAGCATTTCCGGCAAAGGACGCGGCGATAGTTATTTCCGCAACTACAGCGAAGGCTTCCGCCTGCTGCCGCAATTGGGCGCGGTGTATCTGATCCGCCCGGATTGGTCGGTATACGGCAATTACTCGGAATCGCTGAACCCCAACGCCTCGCGCGGCACCGACTTTAACGGCGCGGAAATACCGCCCGAACTCGCCCGTTCGTTCGAATTGGGCACCAAATACAACGGCGACAACCTGAGCGCCAACTTCGCCCTCTTCCACATCACCAAACGCAACGTTGCCGGTACGGTGGACGACGAAACCCGCATCATCGGCAAAAACCGCTCTTACGGCGCAGAGATTGATGTAAACGGCAAGCTGACCGACAAACTCGGCATCTCCGCCAACTACACCTACACCCACACCAAAATCCTGCAAAACGACAGCAATCCGCTGATTGTCGGCCAACCGTTCGACAGCGTGCCCGAACACGAAGCCGGCTTAACCTTCACTTACGACTTCGGCCAAGCCGCCGGCGGTAACTGGCGCGCCGGCGCCGGTGCACGTTATATCGGCAGCTGGGGCGTCGGCAACGATGCGGGCGGCTGGTTCACCCTGCCCTCGGCGACGATTTACAACGCCTTCGTTTCCTACGACACCAAAGTCGGCAAATACCCGCTCAACATCCGCCTCACCGGCAAAAACCTGAGCGACAAGCTGTATTACGTGTCCAGCACCGGCTCCAACAGCACCATGCCTTTCCTCTCCATCGGCGATCCGCGCAGCATTACCCTGGGCGCCAAACTGAGCTTCTAACTCCCGGCGGCGCCGGCCCGACCGGGCAAGGCCGGCGCCAAACGTCATCCTGCCCGATACAACGGCATATGCCTGTCTGAAAACTTTTCAGACAGGCATTACCCTTAATTAAGCAAAACTATGGAAAAATGGCAAATCGAACTGCACGCTACCCCCATGTGGCTGTTGCAGACTTTCGGCGGCGTATTAGTAGCGCTTGCCCTCATCATCGCCCTGAGCGGCAAAACCCGCTTCGGCAAACAATTCTGGCACGTTTTAAAACCCTGCCTCGACAAAAAAAGCAGCCGCAAAGTACTGCTGCTGGCAGCCCTGATGATCGTTCTGCTGCTCACCGAAATCCGTCTTAACGTATTAAACACCTTTTTCTACAACGGCTTATACAGCGCCCTGCAAGACCAAAAAGCCCAAGCTTTCTGGTTTTTCGCCCTGATTAACGCCGGCGTGGTCATCCTGCGCACCCTCAACGGCATCATCAACGACTTTCTCGACCAATCGCTCGCCATCAAATGGTCGGAAAAACTCAACAGCGTGCTCACCGAGCGCTGGCTGGCCGATAAAAACTACTACCGCCTGCAAATGCGCCGCCACACGCCCGACAACATCGACCAGCGTATCCAGCAAGACGCACAAGACTTCATCACCACCACCATCGAATTCATACGGGGCATGCTCAATTCCGTCCTCTCCGCCATCGAATTCACCATCGTATTGTGGGGGCTATCCGGCATTCTTTCCTTATTCGGCGTCGAAATCCCGCGCGGCATCGTATTTTTCGTATTCATCTTCGTACTGCTCTCCACCGTTGCCGCCATGTGGATAGGCAAACCCCTCATCCGCTACAACTACGACAACGAAAAACTCAACGGCAACTACCGCTACGCCCTCATCCGCATCCGCGACCATGCCGAAAGCATCGCCTTTTACAACGGCGAATGGCAGGAAAAACAGCAATTGGGCGAACGCTTTCGCGCCATCATCCGCAACCGTTGGAAAATCACCCGCCAGAGCGTCGGCCTTAACGGCTTCAACGACCTGCTCACCCAAGGTGTACAACTTTTGCCGCTGATGCTGCAAGCTCCCCGTTTTTTCGCCGGCCAGATTAAAATCGGCGATATGCACCAAACCGTACAAGCCTTCAACCGCCTGCAACGCGCCCTATCGTTCTTCCGCAATTTCTATGAAGAATTCACCGTCTACCGCGCCCGCCTCGAACGCTTGAGCGGCTTTCTGGCCAGCATGGACAACCCGACACCGCTGCACCGGCCCGATATCGAAGAAGCCGACGACGGCAGCATCTCATTAAACGGCGTTACCCTTTACCGCAACAACGGCGACATCTTGCTCGACAACATCCGCCTGCAAGCGCAAAGCGGCGATGCCCTGTTGATCCAAGGCCCCAGCGGCTGCGGCAAAACCTCGCTGATGCGCGCCTTGGCCGGTTTGTGGCCGTTCGGCAGCAGCGGCAGCATCCGCCGGCCCGCGCCGCAAAATTTGCTGTTCGTACCGCAACGCCCCTACACCCCGCAAGGCAGCTTGCGCCAAGCCATTTGCTACCCCGACATCGATCCGCATCATCCCGCGCTGGCAACCACCCTCGCCGACTGCCGTTTGGAGCACCTGATTGAAAAACTCGATCAAACCGACGACTGGCAACACAGGCTCTCACCCGGCGAACTGCAACGCATCGCCTTCGTCCGCATTCTGCTCAGCGCCCCCAAAGTCGTGCTGCTGGACGAAGCCACTTCGGCGCTGGACGAACCCACCGAAGCCATGCTCTACACCCTCATCCGGCAGCGCCTGCCCGATACCATACTGATCAGCATCGGCCACCGCAACACCCTGCAAGCCTTCCACAACCAAAACATCCGCGTCGGCGAAACCGCCTGCCCGTGAATAAGGCCAAATGCCTGTCTGAAAAAACGTTTCAGACAGGCATTCTTATTATTTCCTTTATATTCAAGCAAACCAAGCAGCCACGCGTTTTCATGGAAACGGCAAACACACGTGCAAATCCAATCCGAAAGTCATTCCCTATGCCAAGTCATAAAATGCCTGTCTAAAAACCGTTTTCAGACAGGCATTCCTATTCAGACTTAACCCAAGCATCTTTCATTCCGCCGGTTCCAAGATACCTGCATCAAGCTCGGGATAACAGTGTGATCAATCAACACACAGTTTAATCATCCTGCGCACCAAACAAACCGGTAGACAAATAGCGGTCGCCCCGGTCGCAAACAATACACACCACCTGCGCGCCGGGATTTTCTTCGGCAATCCGCACCGCCGCCATCGCCGCCGCACCGGAAGAAACACCGGCAAACACCCCTTCTTCCCGCGCCAGCTTACGCATAAAACGTTCGGCATCCTGCTGGTTGACATCCAAAATCCTGTCCACCCACTGCGCCTCGAAAATGCCCGGCAGATAAGCCTGCGGCCAGCGGCGGATGCCGGGAATCGAAGAAGCCTCATCCGGTTGCAAACCGATAACCTGAATAGCGGGATTCTGTTCCTTCAAATATTTCGCCACGCCGCTGATGGTGCCGGTGGTGCCCATCGAGCTGACGAAATGGCTGATCTTGCCCCCGCTCTGTTGCCAAATTTCCGGCCCGGTGCTCAGATAATGCGCCATTTTATTATCCGGATTATTAAACTGGTCGAGTACTTTGCCCAAGCCCTGCCGCTGCATTTCCAGCGCCTGATCTCGCGCCGCCTCTATACTTTCCGTTTCCAGCAAAGCCGCGCCGTATGCCGCCATCGCATCCTTGCGCTCTTGGGTGGAATTTTTCGGCATCAGCAAAATCATGCGGTAACCCAGCATGGCCGCCGCCATCGCCAGCGCGATGCCGGTATTGCCGCTGGTGGCCTCGATCAACGTATCGCCCGGCCGAATCTCGCCGCGCCGCTCTGCCTCGATAATCATATGGAAAGCCGGCCTGTCTTTCACCGAACCGGCCGGATTATTGCCTTCCAGCTTGGCCCACACCGTCGAATTTGTGTGCGCCGCCACGCGTTGCAGTTGCACCAAAGGCGTATTGCCGATGCAGTCGGCCAAAGTTTGCATAGATTGTGTCATTAAAAATTCCCGAAAATAAAGTGAGTATAAACAACAGGCCAATGCCTGTCTGAAAAACAAAAAACCGTTTCAGACAGGCATTTTACGGTTTCACCGATTGCTTGAGCCTTCCGCCGGAATACTGCCGCCCAAAGCCGCAATCAGGTTCACGCTGGCGCTGTATTGGCTGCTTTTCACGCTCCACCAGCTGCTCTCGGCGCTCAAACGGCTGCTGCGTGCGGTGAGCACCTGAAGATAGCTGGCCACACCGGCTTTATATTGATTCATCATTATGGTTTCCGCCTTTCTCGCCGACTCCAGCGCTTCGCCTTGATAACGCGCCTGCTCAGCCAAGCGTTGTTGCGCCGCTAGGTTGTCTTCTACTTCCTGAAACGCGGTAATCACCGTTTGCCGGTAGGCCGCAACCGCCGCCTCATAATCCGCCCGTGCCTGAGCGGTGGCGGCACGGCGCTGCCCGCCGTCAAACAAGGTCGCCGCCAATTGCGGACCGACCGACCACACCAAATTCGGCAAATTCAATAAATCGGCAAAGCTGCTGCCGCGAAAACCGATGCTGCCGCCCAGCGTTAACGACGGAAAATAAGCAGCCTGTGCAACACCGATTTGCGCATTGGCTGCCGCTACTTCACGCTCGGCTTCGGCAATATCCGGCCGCCGTTGCAACAAACCGGAAGGCAGCCCGGCAGGTATCTGCGGCAGACCCACTTCCTCATGCCTGCTATCCAGCGAGAAAGCCGCCGGCGCTTCGCCCAGCGCCGCCGCAATCGCATGCTCCAATTGCGCACGGCTCAAGTGCAAAGCCGCCTGTTGTGCCTGCAAGGTTTTCAGCTGGCTGTTGGCCTGCTCCACCGTACTTTGGTCGGCGATGCCGGCGCGGTATTGGTTTTGCGTTAACTGCAAAAACTGCTTCGTATCCTTCACATTCTGCTGCAAAGCAGCCAGCTGGCGGTCGGCCACCACCAATTTCAGATAAGCATCCGCCAATTGCGCCTGCGCCGCCAGTTTCGCCGCCGCCAGCGCCGCCGCCGCCGCATCGGCCGAAGCCCTTCCCGCCTCGGTTTGGCGGCGCACGCTGCCCCATAAATCCGGCAGCCAAGATACGCTCAAACCCGCCGCATCAACAGTACCGTACACCGCCTCGCCGTTACTGTTGGCACGGCTGCGGCTGCGCGAAGCATCCGCGCCCACCGTCGGGTAAAAACCCGCTTCGGCTTGGCGCACCGCCGCCGCAGCCGAACGGTATCGCGCCTCGGCCTCGGCAATACTGAAGTTCTGGCGGTTGAGCTTGTCCATCAAACCGTTGAGCACCTCATCATCGTAAACCGTCCACCAACGCGCACTGTCAACCGACCGCACCGCAGCCGGCTGCCACAAAGCCCCGCCCGCCTCCGCCTGCTTGAACGCAGAGGGCACGTTCAAAGACGGCCTTTGATAATCCGACCCTACCGCACAAGCGGCAAGCGTAGCAACCAGCACACCGGCGGCAGCTAATCGTGCAAATAAAATATTCATAAAAACGGTTTTTCCCAAATCATCCGAACGGCACCGATGGTTACACAAATCAGTGTCAAGCTCAACCGTCAGCACCCATCCACCACCGTTTTGCGTGTTAAGAAACCACACCGGAAGCAGTGAATTTCTGATGTATTTTCTTCCACGCTGTTTGCTTCTCATAAGAATCAGGCAGATAAATGAAACGTTGCAAAATGCCTGTCTGAAAATTTCAACATACAACTTGTGCAAAACGCGGGCCATGTTGAAAACGCACCGCTTCATGCCAGCACCTGAACAAATATTCATTTCATATAAAGCCGGCAAATATTGTCAAACCGGCACTTCTCTGTATCCACTCATTTGTTTCATCAAAGCAAAAACAGTTAATCAAGCTAAGCAATAGATTAATATAGCGGATTTAATTAGCTTTCGATACAAGGCAGCAAGCCGCAGACAGTACAAGTAAGTACGGAACCGATTCTGTTGCCGCTTTAGCGGCTTACAAAATCGTTCTCTTCGAGCTAAGGCGCAGCAACGCCGTAGCGAAAGTTAAGTTAATCCGCTATAAAAAATTTTCTCCCTTTCCATATCAATGCCTGTCTGAATTTCTGATTATACAGCTTAAATATGAATGATTCCTGTTTACAAATAGGAATCATTATTGTTATTATTTTATTGAACTTTGATTTGTGTTAGTTAAAAAGCAAACAAAAGCTGCTGATTATTTTTGCAGAACCGCCTGGAGGACTCATGAAACTCAAACCGACCGTCTACGCCGTCGCCATCTTGTTCAGCGCCCTGCCTTATGCCGCTGCCCAAACCGCCGAATTGGAAACCGTTACTGTAACCGCCGACCGCAACGCGCAGAAGCTCGACCGAGCCGCGCCGAATGTGGCGGTGGTGTCGCGGCAAACCCTGAATCAGGCTGCGGCTGCGAATCTGGATGATGTGTTTTTATACGAGCCGGGCGTGTGGGTGCCCTCCGACAACACCCGCCGCGGTAACGCGGGCGTAAATATCCGCGGCATCGACGGTAACCGCATCCTGATGATGGTGGACGGCGTGCGCCTGCCGGAGGCGTATGCGGGCGGCGGCAGCAACGGTGCGATTTCGGGCCGCGATCTGGTCGAACCCGATACGCTCAAGCAGGCAGACATCGTGAAAGGGCCGTATTCCGCGCTCTACGGCAGCGATGCGCTGGGCGGGGTGGTGAATCTGGCCACTTATTCGCCGCGCGATTTCGTCGATGCCGACAAGCCTTATCACTTCGGCCTGAAATACGGCTACCGCAGCCGCGACAACAGCCACGGCCTAACCGCCACGGCGGCGGGCTACACCGAAAACGCCGAGGGTCTGCTGATGCTCACCCGCCGCCAAGGGCATGAAATCAAAAACAAAGGCAGCGTCGATACGCGCGACAGCAGCCGCACCAAAAACAATCCGCAAGACAACAACGGCTACAATATTTTGGCCAAAGGCAATATCGGCAACGAAAACCACCGCCTCGAAGCCGTGCTCGAGCAGTTTTACCGCAAAAACGAAACCGATTTGCTCAACACGCTGGGCAGCAGCAGCGTGGTGCGCGGCCCGACCACGGTTATCACCACGCAGAGCCTGGCCGAAGCGTATGATTCCGCCCGCCGCCAACGCTTCGGCTTGGGCTACCGTTATATGGGCGGAGGCCGTCTGAAAGAAGCCGAGATCATGTTTTACCGCCAGCAGCTCAAAGCACAGGACGATGCGGTGAACACGAGCGAAACCGCGATTAACGGCCGCACCGTCGGCAGCGGCGTCCGTTATTCCGACTACGGCTTCGACCAAACCGCCAACGGTATCAGCAGCCGTGCGGTGGCCGAGTTTGACACAGGCCGTCTGAAACACACGGTGGTGGCGGGGGCGGAATTCAAACACGTCGACACCGAGCGCAGCCGCGACAGCCTCACGGTTAATTCGGACGGCAGCACCAGCAAAAGCTATGCCGGCAGCCTCTATCCCAATAAAACCTTCCCCGACAGCAAACGGCGCACCTTCAGCGTGTATGCGCAAGACAGCATCGCCTTTGCCAACGGCGTGGTGCTCACGCCCGCGCTGCGCTACGAATACGAAAAGCTGAAGCCGCAAATCGACCAAGCCTATCTGAACGCCAACCCCGAAAGCCTGCCGCAAAACTTCAGCGACAGCGCAATCACCCCCAGCCTGCGCCTAAGCTGGCCGATGGGCGACGCATTCACCGGTTTCGCCACCTATTCGCAGGGCTTCCGCACGCCGCCGTTCGATTCGGCCACCATGTCGTTTTCCAACACCCAATACGGTTACCAAATCGTGCCCAACAATAATCTGAAATCGGAGCGTTCCAACAGCTTTGAATTGGGTTTGAAATACAAAGGCGAAAACAGCAAGGCGCAAGTAACCGCGTTCTACAACCGCTACCGCGACTTCATCAACCGCCAACTCATCGGCACCGAAAACGGTGTGCTGGTGTATCAATACGGTAATCTCGACAAAGTGAAAACCTACGGTATCGAAGCGGCCGCTTCCCACCGTTTGAATGATGCCTGGCATCTCAACGGCAGCATCGCCTGGATGCGCGGCGAAGACGGCGAAGGCAAGCCGCTCGACACCGCCTATCCGCTCAACGGCGTGCTCGGCTTGGATTATGTGCAGGAAAAATGGGGTGCAGGCGCCAAGCTGCGCTGGGCGGCCAAGCAGAAACGCGTGAGCGACGAAAGTTTCTTCAAAACGCCGGGCTACGGCGTGTGGGACATCGGCGCGTGGTACAAACCGGTGAAAAACGTCGAATTGGGGCTGAACCTCTACAACCTCGGCAACAAAAAATACTGGCAGCACGTTGATGTGGCCGGCATGGCCGATACCGGCGTGATGGATTTGTACAGCATGAGCGGCCGCAACGTGGCGGCCACGGTACAGGTGAAGTTTTAACGGCAAACCGTTTTTTCAGACGGCCTTTGCGGTATGGGACAGGCCGTCTGAAAACATGAAAGGAAACAACTGATGAACCTCTGGCAACAATACCAAGCCAACAAAGCCGGCAAACAAGGCGTTTATTTTCCCCGCGAAGGCGCGGCCGAACTGGGCGTGAGCGAAGGCGCATTGATGGCCGACGCGCCCGAAAGCGTTTACCTCGGCGGCAAAGAAAACATCCGCGACATCGTATTGAAACTGCACACCTTGGGGCGGGTGCAGTGCGTGGTGCGCAACAGTGTGTGCGTACACGAAAAACAAGGCATTTATGAAAACGTGAGCATGGCGCCCACTTCCGGCATCGCCCTCAATATCGGCGGCATCGACCTGCGCATCTTCCCCGCGCGCTGGCATCATGCGCTGGCCGTTACCACCCGCGACGGCGGCAAGGTTTCGCGCTCGGTGCAGTTTTACGACGAATTCGGCGTGGCGGTGCAGAAAGTGTTTTTAAAAGAAGAGGGTAAAGAAGCCGAATGGCAGGCGCTGCTGGCCGCTTTCGGCCGCAGCGGCAAGCCCGCGTTCCAAAGCGGCGGGCTGCCGCCCGTGGAAGCCGCCGCCGCATTAACGCCCGAAAAAGAAGCCGCGTTTCAAGAGCGTTGGAACGAACTGAAAGACGTGCACCATTTCGGCGGCCTGCTCGAAACTTTCAATCTCGACCGCCAAACCGCCTACCGCCACGCCCCCGCCGGCGCCACCCGTCTGCTCACGCAGGAAGCGTGGCAGCAGGTGCTGGAGCAGGCGAAAGAGCAAGGCTTGGAAATCATGATTTTCGCCGGCAACCGAGGCATCGTGCAGATTCAAACCGGCAAAGTGCACAACCTCGTGCGCGCCCGCGGCTATCTGAACATTCTCGACGGCCAAGAAGAAGGCTTCAGCCTGCACCTGAAAGACGACGAAATCGCCGAAACCTGGGTAGTGCGCCGCCCGATACGCGACGGCTTCGTTACCTGCGTAGAAGGCTTCGACAGCCGCCGCAAAACGGTGATTCAGATTTTCGGCAGACGGCAGGAAGGCGAACCCGAACTGGCCGCTTGGCGGGAAATCACCGACCGCTTGTTGCAGGCCGTCTGAACGGCACAATCGGTTTGGCTTTTGTGCTTGGTGAAAGGTAAGCCTGCGGCTTACTGCCCTCTCCCTAGCCCTCCCCCACGGGGGAGGGAACAGGTTGCTGAATAATCAATCATGCATGGCGGTTTCCAACAATCCATTCCCTACCCTGTGGGGACTAGGAAGCGAGCAACAAACCGCAGGTCTATTTTCCTGCGCCGCCAAAACAACCGATACGTAACAAGCTTTCAGACAGGCCTTTGCACCGAACATGCCTGTCTGAAAAAAGAACGGATTGCCGAAATTAGCAAATACGGCTGCTATTCCAGCAACCTTATTCCCTCCCCCGCGGGGGAGGGCTAGGGAGAGGGCAACAAATCTCAGATTTGTCTCCCCGCGCCGCCAAAACAACCGATACGTAACAAGTTTTCAGACAGGCCTTTGCACCGGACATGCCTGTCTGAAAAAAGCAAAGGAAAGCATAGCCATGAAAAAATACTTGCTCGCCGCCGTTTTACTTGCCGCCCTGCAAACCGCGCAGGCACAGCGCATTGTGGTGCTGTCGCCCGATGTGGCCGATATTGCCGTGGCGCTGGGCGCGGCCGGCGAAATCGTTGCCCGCGACCAAACCAATCAGAATCCCGCGCTGAAAAACAAACCGAGTATAGGCATTTACCGCCAGCTCTCGGTCGAACCGATTATCGCCGCCAAACCCGATTTGGCGGTCGGTTCGTGGATGGTGCAGCCCGCCGCGATTTATGAGCGCCTGAAAAACGCCGGCATCCGCGCCGTCAACATTGCGCCAAACGACAGCATCGCCGCCTATCCGCAAAGCATCCGCACGCTGGGCAGGCTGGTTAACAAAACCGCCCAAGCCGATGCGCTGGCAAACAAATGGCAGGCCGAAATGAAACAACAGCCCGCCAGCGGCAAGCGTTATCTGTTCAGCTACGACGGCCGCATTGCGGCGGGGCGCAACACCGCCGCCGACGAAATCATCCGCCGCGCCGGCGGCACCAACGCCGCCGCCCATATCGACGGCATGAAACCGCTCAACCGCGAAGCGTGGCTGGCCGCCAAACCCGATGTGATTGTGATTGCCGGCCACAACGCCAAAGTTATCGGCGGCGTGCAACAGTTTGCCGCGCGCCCCGAAGTGGCCGCCAGCCCCGCCGCCAAAAACGGCAGAATTTACCTGTGGCCGGCCAACGATATGTTCCGCTACGGTTTGGATACGCCGCAAGTGGTGAGAAAACTGCATGATTTGGCCAAATAACCATCAGGCCGGGAGCTTTATAAAAAGGCGCCTCCCCCCTGAAAATGTTTTTATCCCGTCATACTCGTGCCCAACCCGAGTATCTGTATATTTCTTTTGAAACCAAAAGATGCCCGGGTCAAGCCTGAGCATGACGTAGGGGTTTGAAGATGTTGCAAGGAATTTGGCAAAGGTTCCAGGCCGTCTGAAGACCCTGTCGAAGGTATTCAGACGGCCTGTTAATCCGCTATTTACCCATTATTTCAATATCATGAAACCCGTTCCCTTGATGCTCGCTTTAACCGCCACCGCCGCCTTAATCTGGTTTTGCACCGGCATCGGTTTCGGCGAATGGCAAATGCCGCACCAAGCGGACGAAACCGTGCGCGCCATCCGCCTGCCGCGCGTGTGGACGGCGTTGCTGGTCGGCGCGGCGCTGGCGGCGGCGGGGGCGGCTTTGCAGGCGCTGTTTGAAAACCCGCTGGCCGACCCCAGCCTGATCGGCACCTCCGGCGGCGCGGCCTTGGGCGTGATCTGCGTGCTGGCTTTCGGCATCGGCGGCATCGGCGTGCCGCTGGCGGCGTTTGCCGGTGCGCTGGCGATGTGCCTGTTGATTCTGGCGGCGCATAAGCTGCTGGGCGGCGGCACGCTGGGTTTGCTGGTGTTGGGTTTTGTGTTGAGCGCGTTTTCGGCGGCGCTGGTGAGCCTGATTCTGTTTTTGTCCGACGATTTGGTGTTGCGCAGCGCCACCGTTTGGTTGTCGGGCAGCTTGGCCGAAGCGGGTTTTACGCCACCCGCTTATGCCGCAGGCGCGATGCTGGCGGGTTTGGCGCTGCTGTTGGGCGCGGGCAGAAAGCTGGATATTCTGATGCTGGGCGAAGACACCGCCGTGAGCATGGGCATCTCTGTGGCGCGCGTGCGCCTGCAAACGGTGGCCGGCGCCGCACTGCTGACCGGCGCGGCGGTGTCGCTGTCGGGCATCATCGGCTTTCTCGGCATGATGATTCCCAATGTGCTGGCGCAAACGGTGGGCGGGCGGCGCAGCAAGCTGATGGTGCTGTCGGCCTGGCTCGGCGCGGTATTCTTGTTGGCGGTGGACAGCACCGCCCGCTGGTTTGCCTATCCGGTGGATTTGCCGGTGGGCATCGTGATTGCGCTGCTGGGCGGACCGTTTTTTATGTGGTTGTTTCTGCGGCCGTTGCGCGGCAGTTGAGGCCGTCTGAAAAGATTCAGAATACCCGTCATACTCGGGCTTGACCCGAATATCTGTCTGTTTCTTATAGAAAAAGAAAATGAGATCTTTGCAAAATTCAAATTGCTATCTAAAAAATCTGAACTCCGTCATTCCCGCGTAGGCGGGAATCCAGACGCTTGGCATCTAAGTATTTGTTTAATCAATGCTTCAATATTTCCATCTGGATTCCCGCCTACGCGGGAATGACGGAATCTAAGCATTTCAGACGGCCTTAAGGTATTTTTGCAAAGGTCTCAAAATGTCATTATTTATTCCCCAATCCAACCGATTATGGACAACATCTCTTTTTCCATCCGCAATTTAACTGTTTCCGCCCGCGGCAAAACCCTGCTGTCGCTGGCCGGGCTGGACATTCCGCACGGCTGCCACACCGCTGTCATCGGCCCTAACGGCGCGGGCAAATCCACCTTGCTCAAAGCCTTGATCGGGCAGGCAGGGCAAGGGGAGATTACGTTGTTCGGCCAGGCCGTTGCCCCGCAGTTGAAACAGGGCAAGGTGGCCTGGGTGGGGCAGCACGGCAGTTACCGGATGCCGCTTACCGTGCGCGAATACATCACCTTGGGGCAGAAAAACAGCGGCAAACTGTTTCAGACGGCCGCCAAACTGCTGCCCGAAGCGCAGGCGCTGCTCGAAGATTTCGACCTTGCCGGTTTGGCCGGCAAACGCATCCACGACCTTTCCGGCGGCGAACAGCAGCGCGCCAACATCGTGCGCGCCCTGCTGCAAAACGCCCCCGTGCTGCTGCTCGACGAGCCGTGCAACCACCTCGATATCCGCCACCAACACAGCCTGATGCGCTACCTAAACCGCCACACGCAGCGTTTCAGCGCACTGATGGTGCTGCACGATTTGAACCTGGCCGCGCAATACGCACAGCACATCGTGTTGTTAAACCAAGGAAAACTGGTGGCCGCCGGCACGCCCGAAGCCGTGATGCGGCCGCAGTTGCTGGCCGAAGTGTATCAATGGCCGATACGCTGCCTCGGCGAAGGCAAAGAGCTTTATTTTAAAATCTAACTCTAATGATGCGCTCAAGAAACCGGCCGCTTGCTTTTCAGACAGGCATTCCGAATGTTTTCCCTCCCCACCGTTTTCATTGGAAAGTTTACTCCCTGATTTATCCGATTATCTGTTAGGTATTCAAAACCACAAAATGCCCGAAACAAGCAAGCAATGCCTGTCTGAAAAACTTTTTCAGACAGGCATTGTTGTTCATTCAGGTAATATTGGTACTGATGCTTGAATCAGGATTTCTTATCTCCCTATGCCTGAAACTTTTGCAAAAAGCCGTTTTAATCCTGAATGGATTCATGTTCCATCATACTCGGGCATGGCGCACGTGTTTGAACGTATCGAAAAGAATTTTGCAAAGGTCTCGATATGCCTGTCTGAAAACCGAAACCCGTAAAAAATACGGTGCCCGCATTAGGGTCTGTCGACAATTAACCGGCGAAGCGGTTTTTTGAGGCTTGAATTGACAATCTAAGTGCAACAAATGCGAAGAGGTGCCCATAAAGCAGTA
>NZ_JAUNHL010000005.1 GCF_030523955.1 Neisseria sp. | reverse complement strand
GCTTGCGCACCCAGCCGCCGTTCCATTTTTCCTGGTCTTCCCAGTTTTTCGGAAAACCGATGCCCGGCTTGGTTTCCACATTGTTAAACCACGCATATTCCACCCCGTCGCGCGAAGTCCACACGTTTTTGCAGGTAACGGAGCAGGTGTGGCAGCCGATGCATTTGTCCAAGTTCAGAACCATGCCGACTTGTGCCCTGATTTTCATAATAGTGTTCCTTGTGTTTTGTGTTTCAGACAGCCTTTGCAGGCCGTCTGAAACTGTTTTTTCGTAAAACCGCTTTTTCAGACGGCCTTATTTCACCGGCGTATCCATCCAATCGATGTTTTTCATTTTGCGCACAATCACCCATTCGTCGCGGTTGGAGCCTACCGTGCCGTAGTAGTTGAAGCCGTAGGCCAGTTGGGCGTAGCCGCCGATCATGTGGGTGGGCTTCAGGATGGCGCGGGTAACCGAGTTGTGGATGCCGCCGCGTTTTTTGGACACTTCGGCTGCGGGGGTGTGGACGATTTTTTCCTGCGCGTGATACATCAGGATCATGGTTTCGGGGATGCGCTGGCTGACCACGGCGCGGCAGGCGATGGTGCCGTTGGCGTTGAACACTTCCACCCAGTCGTTATCCGTGATGCCGGCTTTTTTGGCATCGGTTTCGCTGATCCAAACGTGCGGCCCGCCGCGCGAGAGGGTGAGCATGCGCAGGTTTTCGGAATAGGTGCTGTGTATGCCCCATTTTTGGTGCGGCGTTAAGAAATTAAGGGTGATTTCTTTGTTGCCGTTGGGGTATTTGCCCAGCAGTTTTTGGGTGGTTTTGAAATCGACGGCGGGTTTGTACACGCACAGGTGTTCGCCGAAATCACGCATCCATTTGTGGTCTTGGTAGAACTGCTGGCGGCCGGTGAGGGTGCGCCACGGAATCAGTTCGTGCACGTTGGTGTAGCCGGCGTTGTAGCACACTTCTTCGCTTTCCACGCCCGACCAGATCGGCGAGGTTACGATTTTGCGCGGCTGGGCGACGATGTCGCGGAAACGGATGGCGGTGTGCTCGCTGCTGTTAATCAGGTGGGTGTGGTCGCGGCCGGTGGTTTTGCCCAAGGCTTCCCAGGCTTTTTTGGCCACGTGGCCGTTGGTTTCGGGCGCGAGGGTGAGCACCATTTCGCAGGCGTCGATGGCGGTGTCGATTTTCGGCTGGCCGGCTCCCGCGCCTTCTTCGCGCACGCCGTTGAGTTTGCGCAGAAATTCGACTTCGTGTTTGGTGTCCCACGCCATGCCTTTGCCGTTGTTGTTCACTTTTTCGAGCAGGGGGCCGATGCTGGTGAATTTTTCGTAAACGGCGCCGTAGTCGCGTTCAACCACGGTAACGGCGGGCATGGTTTTGCCGGGAACGGGGTCGCATTCGCCGTGTTTCCAGTCTTTCGGGTCGAAGGGTTGGCCGAGTTCCTGCGGGCTGTCGTGCATGAGGGGGGTTAAGACGATGTCTTTGCGTACGCCGAGGTAGTCTTTGGCCAGCTCGCTGAATTTTTTGGCGAAGCCTTTGTAGATTTCCCAGTCGGTTTTGCTCTGCCACAGGGGCTGCACGGCTTCGGTTAGGGGGTGGATGAAGGGGTGCATATCGGAGGTGTTGAGGTCGTCTTTTTCATACCAGGTGGCGGTGGGCAAGACGATGTCGCCGTAGAGGCAGGTGGTGGACATGCGGAAATCGAGCACGGTAAGCAGGTCGAGCTTGCCTTCGGCGGCGGGGCGCACGGTGATTTCAGACGGCCTGATGCAGTCTTCGTCGTTTTCGTCGCCCAACACGGCGTTTTGGGTGCCGAGCAGGTATTTCAGAAAATATTCGTGGCCTTTGCCGGATGAGCCGAGCAGGTTGGAGCGCCACACAAACAGGTTGCGCGGGAAGTTTTGCGGGTTGTCGGGATCGTTGCAGGCCATGTCGAGCGAGCCGTCTTTCAGACGGCCTGCCACATATTGCGCGGCATCGGCGCCGGCGGCTGCGGCTTCGTCGGCAATGTCGAGCGGGTTGGCGCCCAGTTGCGGCGCGCTGGGCAGCCAGCCCATGCGTTCGGCTTTGGCGTTGTAGTCAATCATCGAAATACTGCCCATGCTGCCGTCGGCATTGGGGGCGAGGATTTCGTCGGCACCCACTTTTTCGTGCCGCCATTGGCTGGTGTGGGCATAGAAGAACGAAGTGCCGTTCATCTGGCGCGGCGGGCGGTGCCAGTCGGTGGCGAAGGTGAGCGGAATCCAGCCGGATTGCGGGCGCAGTTTTTCCTGCCCCACATAGTGGCACCAGCCGCCGCCGGATTTGCCGATGGCGCCGCACATCATCAGCATGTTGATGATGCCGCGGTAGGTCATGTCCATGTGATACCAGTGGTTGAGGCCGGCGCCCACAATCACCATGCTGCGGCCTTCGGTGTCGTGCGCGTTTTGGGCGAACTCGCGGGCTACCTGAACCACCAGCCGGGGGTTTACGCCGGTGTGTTTTTCCTGCCAGGCGGGGGTGTAGGGTTTGTCTTCGCTGTAATCTTTGGCCGAGTTTTCGCAACCCAAGCCGTTGTCGATGCCGTAGTTGGCCACCATTAAATCAAACACGGTGGCCACCAGCGCGGTTTCGCCGTTGGCTAAAGGAATGCGTTTGGCGGGCACTTTGCGGTAGATCATGTCGTCGTGTTCGCCGCCGAAATAGGTGAAGCCCACGCTGGCGGTTTCGTCGGCGCTGTTTTTCAGCGACAGCGCGCCCTGTGCTTCCTTGCCCTGCGCCAGCGTTTCGAGGTTCCATTTGCGGCTGCCGTCCCAGCGGAAGCCGATGGAGCCGTTGGGTACGGCGAGGCCGTCTGAAAGCTCGTCCCACACCAGCGTTTTCCATTCGGGGTTTTGCGCTTCGCCGAAGTTACCGCTCAATTCGGAGGCGCGCAGGAAATATTTGGGCGCATAGCCTTTGCCGTCGGCTTCCAGGCGCACCAGCATCGGCATATCGGTGAGGCGGCGGATGTAGTCGGTGAAGTAGGGCGAGGGGTTTTCGAGGTGGAATTCTTTCAGAATCACATGGCCCATCGCCATCGCGAGGGCGGCGTCGGTGCCTTGTTTGGGGGCGAGCCAGATGTCGCCGAACTTGGCCATTTCGCCGAAATCGGAAGAAACGGCCACGGTTTTGGTGCCTTTGTAGCGCACTTCGGTGTAGAAGTGCGCGTCGGGCGTGCGCGTCATCGGCACGTTGGAACCCCACACCATCAGATAATTCGAGTTATACCAGTCGGCCGATTCGGCCACGTCGGTTTGTTCGCCCCAAATCTGCGGGCTGGCGGGCGGCAGGTCGCAATACCAGTCGTAAAACGATAAGGCCACGCCGCCGAGCAGGCTTAAGTAGCGCACGCCCGCCGCATAGCTCACCATCGACATCGCCGGAATCGGCGAGAAGCCGATTACGCGGTCGGGGCCGTAGTTTTTAATGGTGTAGGCATTGGCCGCCGCCACCATCTCGTTGGCTTCTTCCCAAGAAGCGCGCACGAAGCCGCCCAAGCCGCGCTGGGTTTTATAGGATTTGGCGCGCGTTTCGTCTTCCACGATATACGCCCACGCTTCAATCGGGTTCATGGTTTTGCGCGCCTGCCGCCACATTTCGGCCAGCACGCCGCGCATCATCGGGTATTTCACGCGCTGGGCGGAATACACATACCAGCTGTAAGAAGCCCCGCGCGGGCAGCCCCTCGGCTCGTGGTTGGGCAAATCGGGGCGGGTGCGCGGATAATCGGTTTGCTGGGTTTCCCAAGTGATCAGGCCGTTTTTCACATACACCTTCCAACTGCAAGAGCCGGTGCAGTTCACGCCGTGGGTGGAGCGCACCACTTTATCGTGCTGCCAGCGGCTGCGGTAGGCGTTTTCCCACTTGCGGTCTTCCGTGGTTAACACGCCGTGCCCGTTGGCAAACGGCTCGTGTTGTTTGCTGAAGAATTTCAGGCGGTCTAAAAAGTGGCTCATGATGTATTCCTTTGGCTTGTCGTTTCAGAGAGGCATATAGTGAATTCACTTACTCCGTTACGGCGTTGCTGCGCCTTGTCGTACTACCTGTACTGTCTTCGGCTTGCTGCCTTGTACCGAAGTAAGTGAATTCACTATTGCCTGTCTGAAAAATAATTTTTTACACTTTGGAATATAAAACAGCCTCTCGCCGGAAAATATGCACCGAAAGGGTTTGCCGCCGCAGCAAAAGGCTAGGAAAAAGCGGGCGTTTGAATTAGCGGGCTAGTTCTTTGGGATTAGAAAACCGTCAGGCCGTCTGAAAACCGCCGTCATACTCGGGCTTGACCCGAGTATCTTGGTGGTTCCGCAAGAAAGGAGATACTCGGGTCAAGCCCGAGTATGACGGGAATGTTTAAAGTTGATGATGGGTTTGCAGGCAGAAAGGCCGTCTGAAAACCAAACCTTTTCGTTTTCAAACGGCCTTATCCCTTACAATAACGCCTATCTTTAATATTTTTTCAGACGGCCTGATTATGCTTTCCCAAAACCCATCCGCCGGCCTGCTGCAAGGCTTGAACCCCGAACAACTTTCCGCCGTTACCTGGCCGCCGCAATCCGCGCTGGTGTTGGCGGGCGCGGGCAGCGGCAAAACCCGCGTGCTCACCACCCGCATCGCCTGGCTTTTGCAAAGCGGGCAAGCGAGCGTGCACAGTATTCTAGCCGTAACCTTCACCAACAAAGCCGCCAAAGAAATGCAAACCCGCTTGGGCGCGATGATTCCCGTTAACGTGCGCGCCATGTGGCTGGGCACTTTCCACGGCCTGTGTCACCGCTTTTTGCGTCTGCACCACAAAGATGCCGGCCTGCCTTCCACCTTTCAGATTCTCGACAGCGGCGACCAGCTCGCCCTGATCAAACGCCTGCTCAAACAGCTCAACATCGCCGAAGAAATCATCGCCCCGCGCTCGCTGCAAGGCTTTATCAACGCCCAAAAAGAAAACGGCCTGCGCGCATCGCAGCTCACCGCGCCCGACCCGCACACCCAACGCCTGATCGAGTGCTACGCCGAATACGATAAAACCTGCAACCGCGAAGGCGTGGTCGATTTTGCCGAGCTGATGCTGCGAAGCTACGAAATGCTGCAAGCCAACGAAATCCTGCGCCGCCACTATCAAAACCGCTTCAACCATATTCTGGTCGACGAATTCCAAGACACCAACAAACTGCAATACGCCTGGCTGAAATTAATGGCGGGCGACACCGCCGCCGTGTTCGCCGTGGGCGACGACGACCAATCCATCTACCGCTTCCGCGGCGCCCACGTCGGCAACATGACCGCCTTAATGCGCGAATTCAACATCGAAGCGCCGATCAAGCTCGAGCAAAACTACCGTTCAGACGGCCACATCCTCGCCGCCGCCAACGCCGTAATCGAAAACAACGCCGATCGGCTCGGCAAAAACCTGCGCACCGATGCCGACAACGGCGACAAAATCCGCTTCTACACCGCCCCCGTCGATTTCGACGAAGCACAATTCATCATCGACGAAGCCAAATCCCTGCAACGCGAAGGCTGGCCGCTCGATCACATGGCCGTGCTCTACCGCAGCAACGCCCAATCGCGCATCATCGAACAAGCCCTGTTCGCCGCCGGCATCCCCTACAAAATCTACGGCGGCCTGCGCTTTTACGAACGCCAGGAAATCAAACACGCGCTCGCCTACCTGCGGCTGGCCGTCAACCCCGACGACGACAACGCCCTCTTGCGCGTGATCAACACCCCCCCGCGCGGCATCGGCACCCGCACCATCGAAAACATCCAAGCCGCCGCCGAAGAGCAGGGCATATCCCTGTGGCAGGCCGCCTGCGGCATGGGCGCCAAAGCCGCCAAAGTCGCCGCCTTCGTGCGCCTGATTGAAGATTTGCGCGCCCAAGCCCCCAACGTATCCCTGCAAGAAATGATGCTCGCCGTTACCCGCGACAGCGGCCTTGTCGAATACTACAAAACCCAAAAAGGCGACCACCAAGACCGCCTCGACAACCTCGACGAACTCATCAACGCCGCCGTCGCCTTCAGGCCGTCTGAAAGCAACTTCGAAATCCTGCCCGACAACGCCGCCGAAAGCCCGCTGTTTCCCATTCTCGCCTTTTTAAGCAACGCCGCCCTCGAATCCGGCGAAAACCAGGCCGGCGCCGGCGAAGAAGCCCTGCAAATGATGACCGTGCACGCCGCCAAAGGGCTGGAATTCGACGCCGTTTTCCTCACCGGCATGGAAGAAGGGCTGTTTCCCAGCGAATACAGCCTCGCCGAGCGCGGCGGCCTCGAAGAAGAACGCCGCCTGATGTATGTGGCCATCACCCGCGCCAAAAAACGCCTCTACATCAGCATGGCCCAACAGCGCCTGCTGCACGGCCAAACCCATTTCGGCATCGTTTCGCGTTTCGTCGAAGAAATCCCGCCCGAAGTCATCCACCGCCTCTCGCCCGCCCCGCAGCGCTTCAACAGCTTCACCGACGCGCCCAAAGCCAAAAACCGCATCATCGAAACTTATGATTTACCCCAGCAATACCACGGTTTCCGCATCGGCCAAAACGTGCGCCACGCCAAATTCGGCACCGGCGTGATTATTGATGCGGTGGACAAAGGCGAATCGGCAAGGTTGACGATTAATTTCGGCAAACAGGGGGTGAAGGATTTGGATACTAAGTTTGCGAAGTTGGAAGTGGTTTGAAAAAACGCGGGCACATAAAGAAAGGCCTGTCTGAAAATATTTTCAGACAGGCCTGATTTTATTGTTTCAGTCGTTCTGTTAAATCTTCTATGGCAATAAAATCAACGGCATTGCCTGTTTTCAAAGTTTCCATCAATCCTAAAACCGATAATTTCTTCAAGTCGGTGCGGGATGTGTTTTCGGCAGTTTGAAATTGTGCCGCTACGTCTTTGACGGTAAAAATCCTGCCCGGCTCTTTTACGGCGGTTTGGAGTATTTCAATCTGCCGGCGGTTCAGGCCGTTGGTTTTGGCAAAACGGGTAATTTGGGCGGTGAAATTTTGCAGTTCGGCCGACTGTCGTTTCACATAAGCCTGCAAATCCGAAATGGCGCGTTTGACAATGTCCAGTTGGTAATAAATGAAATAGGTTAAATCCAAATCGTCGGATTCCGTATACAGATAAGATTGGGCATATTTTGCAGGGGCTTTGTTCAGCAGGCGGCTGATGGAAATGTATTCAAACAGGGTGTAGCCGTTTTTCAGCATAAACCAATAAAACAAAGCTCTTGCGGTGCGGCCGTTGCCGTCGCCGAACGGGTGTATGTAGCCGATAAAGAAGTGCAGCATGATGGCTTTGGCAACGGGGTGGATAAACAGAGCATTATTGATGCCGTCATGTTCGGTGTTGGCAAAATCGCATAACGACTGCATCAGTTGCGGCACTTCGCTGAATTTCGGCGGCTGGTAGATATGATTGCCGTCGTAGTCGGCAATATGAATATCGTCGGATTGACGGAACTCCCCTGAAACGGCCTGATTGTCGATGGCGTCTTCGGTGGCGGTGCGGTGCAGCGATAAAATTAAGTCTATGCTTAAAGGTTCGCTTTTCAGGCCTGCTGCTTTCTGCATCAGCCTATGGTTGTTTACGATCATTCTTTCATGCTTGTCTTTCGGTTTTTTCCGCCGCGATTCCAGCAACTCTTTTGCGGCTTGGCGTGTGGTAACGGCTCCCTCGAGCTGGGCGGAAGTAATGGACTCTTCCATCATCAAAGTTTTTTTATCTGCTTCCGACAGCGTTGCGCCGTCTGAAAGCAAGATATGGCTGCCGCATTTTTGATCGATAAAATGCAGCAGCGCCTGCATGCTGTCGGGAACGCAGAAACTGAATTCATGATTGGGAAAACAGGTAATTTTCTTTTTACCCGCCAAGCGGTTGATTTTGGTGGCCGCCCAAACCAACTCCGCCTGTTTGCCGTATTTATATTTGATTTTATCCCAATATAAATAACGGCCTTGGTTGTCGGTGGCTTTGTGGGTAGTTATTAAAGAGTAATATTCTTTGTATAGGGCTTCTGCTTCATGCAAAGTTTGTTCTTGGGGCAGATGCAAATTCAAACCGACGGTTTTCAACGGCTTGCCGGCAGTTTCTTTTTCTGTTTCCGAAACCAGAGTATTTTCCAATTGCTGTATCTGTTGGTTGGCTTCGGGAAGAAGCTGCTCGAAAAGATTTTCTATTTTTGTGAATACGTTATCCAACAGAATGTTTTCTATTTTGGGTGGTTTGGTAACTTTCATGGTTTCTCAAACTCTCGCAATTTGTTTAATATTGCGTGAGTTTAGCACAAAAGGCCGTCTGAAAACCTTTTCAGACGGCCTGAACAGTTAATATGCACGCCATAATTGGGGCATTCCGATTATGGCGGCAAATCAACTTTTTCCGGGCTGTGCAAAAGCTTTCTGCCTGTCTGAAAAAACAGCCGCCGTTTGCCAAACAAAACAAGCCTTGCTGCTTTGTATCGAAGTCATTAAATCCGCTATAACTCTATCAAGCACCGTTCAAAAGTTTCAGACAGGCATTTCTAATGAAAATGCCTGTCTGAAACTTTTTGCGGGTAAGTAAAGCGGCTTACCAAGCTTGCGCCAAACGGTCGGCTTCGGCCAGCCGTTCGGGTGTGCCGACATCCAGCCACAAACCGCTATGCGCTTCGCCGCTAACTTGGCCGGCATCCATTGCCGCACGCAGCAAGGGGGCAAGTTTGGCGGCTTGATGCGGCGGGGTATCGGCGAATAAGGCCGGATCATATACGCCGATGCCGCTGAACGTCAGCATGCGGCCGCCTGATTCGCTGGTGCTGCGTACCATGCCGCTGTCGGCCAACGCAAAATCGCCGCTGGGATTGTGTTCAGGGTTGCCGACCAGCCATAAATGCGCCAGATGCTGTTGCGGGCGCAAGGATGCGGCGCGTTGTTTGGCGGTGGTAAAATTAATATCGGTCAGCACATCGCCGTTGACCACCAAAAAGGGTTCGTCGCCCAGCAAAGGCAGCGCGGTGGCAATGCCGCCGGCGGTTTCCAGGCCTTTTTCGCCCTCGGCGGAATAGGCGATGGAGACGCCGTAAGCCGCGCCGTCTTGTAGGGTTTCTTCGATTTGCCGGCCCAGCCAGGCATGGTTGATTACGATTTCGGTAATCCCGGCTTCTTTCAGGCGGCGCAAATGCCAGCCGATTAAGGGTTCCCGGCCCACGGGCAATAAAGGTTTGGGATGGCGGTCGGTTAACGGCCGCATGCGTTCGCCGCGACCGGCGGCCAGAATCATCGCTTTCATAAGGGTTCCGTGGGTAGAAAAAAGGAAAATAATCGAGGCGGTATTTTAACGCAAAGGCTGGTGCTTGGGCAGGCGGGCGAAGGTGGTAACGGGTTTTCAGACAGGCATGATTGGTGAGGCCTTTGCAATATTTCTTTCGGCGCCTTCAAACTTCTGCGCTATGCCTGCGGACAAACCCGAATAGGATGTGGGTGTTTTGTAAGTTGATAGACCGAGACCTTTGCAAAATTCTTGTCGATACCTGAAAACACGTGCGTCATGCTCGGGCTTGACCCGAGCATCTGTTTGTTTGAGAAGAAAAAGCAGATACTCGGGTCAAGCCCGAGTATGACGAGATATCAATAAATTCAGGATTAAAAAGTTTTTTGCAAAGGTATCCAGACCATATCGCACGAACTTTTTCCGATGCTTATGCTTGGTAAATGCCTGTCTGAAACCTTTCAGACAGGCATTTACCAATTTTCTTAATGTTTGTTTTTTAAAGGCAGTTTGATATGCGGTTTCACGCTTGGCGCCGGCACAATCGGGATGATGCCGGCTTCGCGCATTTGCGCTTCGGTTAAGAGGTTGCTCCAGTCGCCGTTGCGGTACCATTCGTCGCCGTCCATTTCGCAGGGGTGTTGGATGCGCTCGCTGCCGTTGCCGCATAATAAGTCTTCGGCGCTGCAATATTTGTCGCAGCCCCAGCAAATGCGCTCGGGGTGTTTGGGGTGCAGGGGGAATTTTTTAGCCATGGCGGTGCTCCGTGATTGCCGATGTTGCCGGTATTTTGGAAACGGATCCAAGCCGTTGGCGGGTATCGGCTTTTATTTATTGTACGCCTGTTGTCGGATGTAAGGGATGATATGGCAGATTAACTTAACTTTCGCTACGGCGTTGCTGCGCCTTGCCGTACTACTTGTACTGTCTGCGGCTTGCTGCCTTGTATCGAAGTAATTAAATCTGCTATAAAAAACGCCGCCCGGATAAAAGATGGGGCGGCGTTTGGCAGGTAAACCTTGTTTTACCGGCTTTGGCGTTCGTGGAAATAGGCGATCAAGCCGTTGGTGGAGCTGTCGTGGGCAGGCTGTGCTTCGCCGGCCAGCTCGGGTTCGATGGTTTTGGCCAGCACTTTGCCGTATTCCACGCCCCATTGGTCGAAGGAGTTGATGTCCCACACCGCGCCTTGGGTAACCACTTTGTGTTCATACATCGCAATCAGCATGCCCAAAGTATAGGGGGTGATGTCGTCCACCAAAATGGTGTTGCTCGGGCGGTTGCCGTGGAACACGTTTTGGCGTGCCAATTCGGCGCGTTCGGCTTCAGGGGTGGCGCCAAGCGAGGCATAGGCTTCGTCAAAGGTTTTGCCGCGCATCAGCGCTTCGGCTTGGGCAAAGGCGTTGGCGACGAGGAAACGGTGCTGGCGGCCGATGCCGTAAGGAGTGGACATCGGTACGATAAAGTCCACCGGAATCAGGCGCGTGCCTTGGTGGATCAGTTGGAAAAAGGCGTGCTGGCAGTTAACGCCTTCTTCGCCCCAGATAATCGGGCCGGTTTGCCAATCGACTTCTTCTCCGGCGATCGCGGTAGTGTGTTTGCCGTTGCTTTCCATATCCAGTTGTTGCAAATGGGCGGCAAAACGGCGCAGCGGGTGGCTGTACGGAATCACCGCATGGCTCTCGGCGCCGTAAAAGTTGCTGTACCAAATGCCCAGGAGCGCCAGCAATACCGGGATGTTGTGGCGGAAGGGGGTGTTGAAGAAATGTTCGTCCATCGCGTGCGCGCCGGCGAGAAACTCGCGGAAACGCTCGGCGCCTACCGCCACCATCAGCGGAAAACCGATGGCCGACCACACGGAATAGCGGCCGCCTACCCAGTCGAACATGGCGAAAGTGCGCTCCGGTGCAATGCCGAAGGCTTGTACGGCTTGATGATTGGTGGAAATGGCGATGAAATGTTGGCGGATATCGGTCTCTTTCATGCCCTGCTGTAAAAACCAATTGCGTGCGGCATGGGCGTTGAGCAAGGTTTCCGGCGTACCGAAGGATTTGCTGGCGATGCTAAATAAGGTGGTTTCGGCTTTGACTTGCGCCAGCACATTGGCAATCGCCGCATCATCGGCGTTGGCGACAAAATGGACGCGCACGTTGCGCCAGAAACGTTGCAAGGCCAATGCCGCCATCTGCGGGCCGAGATCGGAACCGCCGATGCCGATGTGAACCAAATCGGTGATGCGCTCGCCGGTAGCGCCTTTGTGCTCGCCGCTCAATACCTGTTCTGCAAACGAGAGCGCTGCATCCAATGCCTGATGCAGCAGAGGCACCACGTTTTCTCCGCGCACATACACCGGTGCGGCATTGGCGGGTAGGCGCAAGGCGGTGTGCAGTGCGGCGCGCTGTTCGCTGTAATTCACCAACTCACCTTCGCGCATGGCTTGCAGCTTCTCTTTGATGCCGGTTTGTTCGGCCAGTTGGCACAATAAATCCAGTGTTTCTTCGGAAATGCGGTTTTTGCTGAAATCAACCAGCATGCCGGGTAGGCGTTCGTGCATGCGCTCGAAACGGTCGGGTTCGGCGGCGAACTGCTCGCGCATGTGAACGGATTCGGTAGCGGCCTGATGAGCGGCCAATTGTTGCCAAGCGGGGGTGAGGGTGGGGTTCATGGTTTCTTCTCTTAGGTGAACAGGGTTTTTTATCATCATACAGGTTTTCTGTAGGGCGGCTTTTCAGTTTTTAGTATTTTTTATGGAGGTTTGCAGGCCGGTAAAAACTTTAAATAACAAAACCGCCACCATTTTTCGCTCCGGCGGGCGGTTTATTGTAAATCGGCACGCCGGCAAGCTACCTGATGATGGTGCGAGCGGTGCCAATCGGGGCGAAGTCGGTTAAGCTTGCCATAAGTAATGATGCCTGTCTGAAACATTAACTTTGTTGGGCGGCGGGCAATTTTAAAAAATGTTCGCGGTAATAACGCATTTCCTCAATACTCTCCAGAATATCGTCCAACGCTTGATGCGAACCGCGTTTTACCACGCCTTTGGCTACCGCCGGATGCCAGCGGCGCGCCAATTCTTTCAGGGTGGAAACGTCCAGATTGCGGTAGTGGAAATATGCCTCGAGCTTGGGCATGTAGCGCACCATAAAGCGGCGGTCTTGATGAATGGTGTTGCCGCACATCGGCGAGGCTTTCTCGGGAATCCAGGCAGACATAAAATCCAGCAGTTTTTGCTCCGCTTCGGCTTCCGTTAAACGGGAATCGCGTACCCGTTGGGTAAGGCCGGTACGGCCGTGGGTGGCGGTATTCCATTCGTCCATGCCGTTTAAAACCTCATCACTTTGATGAATAACATATACTTCCGATTGCGCCAATACATTCAAATCGGCATCTGTGATGATCATTGCCACCTCGATAATCTTATTCTGCTCTGGGTTTAATCCGGTCATTTCCATATCGAGCCAGCATAAGTTGTTTGCATTTTGCATATATTGTTCTTTCAGACAGGCATATTAATTTGATATTAAACGCATGCCATTATAACGGATAAAATCCCGCCCGATTTGCCCGTATGACTTTTCATTTTAAACTTCTTCAGAAAAATGCTTGACGCAGCGAGAACAGGATAGTATAGTTTCATTTCTTCGGGTCGTTAGCTCAGTCGGTAGAGCAGCGGACTTTTAATCCGTTGGTCGAAGGTTCGAATCCTTCACGACCCACCAAATTACACAAGCCTAAACAATCATTGTTTAGGCTTGTTTGCTTTTCAGATTCCAAAACGCGGTGATTTGTGTTTAAAAAAAATTGCATGGTTATCGCTTGCTGCCACAAGTAAAGCCGCATATAGATGCACATGCTCGAATGACAAGTAAGCGTCCGCCGACCCTCTCTATCCTCTACCCGCCGTAAACCGCCACAAATCTCAGGCGCACGTAGTCGGCGATGGTTTGGCCGTTTTCGTGCGGCAGCAGGGTTTCGGCGGCGGCGGCGGCTTCGGCCAGCACGGCGGCGTGTTCGGCGTTGCTCATGGCGGGCAGCATCGGCTCGGCGAAGGTGTCCAGCCAGCCGGCGGCGCCGGTGGGCAGCGGCGTGGGGCGGGGGAACAGGGTGATATGGGGCACGCTGAAGCCGTGTTGTTCGAGCAGGGCGCGGTAGGTTTCGGCGGTGGGAAAATACCAGCATTCGCGCGCTTGCAGGCCGCGTGCGTGCAGGGCTTGCCGCAAGGCCGTCTGAAAGGCGGCGATGTTGCCGCTGCCGCCGAATTCGCCCACGAAGCGCCCGCCCGGTTTCAGGGCTTGCGCCACGCCGGCCACCACGGCTTCGGCGTCGGTCATCCAATGCAGGGCGGCGTTGGAGAATACGGCATCGAATTCGTGTTTGAACGCCAGTTTTTGGCCGTCGCCCTGCACGGCGTTGAGGCCGAGGGTGCGGGCGGCGGCCACCAGTTCGGCGCTGCCGTCGAGGCCGACGGTGTCGCAGCCGGTATCGGCGATTTTTTGGGTGAGCACGCCGTCGCCGCAGCCCAAATCCAAGATGCGTTCGTGCGGCTGCGGAGCAAGCAGGTCGATTAACGGTGTGCCGTAGTCGGCTACGAAACGGGCGTTGCGGGCATAGGCGTCGGCCTGCCAGTGTTGGCTGGGGGTGTTGTTTGGCATGGGTTTCCTAATATCGTGCTAATTTTCGGATGTTAGAGTGAATGCCGCAGCATAGGTGTTTTTTCAGACGGCCTTTAGCCCGATTGGCTCAATTTTGCAATTCGGAAGGCAGAAAACCGAAATGCTGTTTGAACGCGGCGGCGAAGCGGCCGGGGGAACGGTAGCCGCAGGCGGCGGCTGCGTTGCCGACGCTAATCGGTTGGCCCATCAGCAGAAACAGGGCGTTTTCCATGCGCAGTTGGCGCAGCAGCACGGCAAAGCTGGTGTGTTCGGCGTGCAGACGGCGTTTGAGGGTGCTGGTGCTCAGGCCGAGCGCGGCGGCGGCTTGGGTTTGCGTCCACGGCAGGTGCAGTTGGGCGGCGAGCAGGCGCTCGAGTTTTTCGGTGGCAGAGAGGGTTTCGCCTTGCGAAAACCGCCAGCCTTGCGCATCAAGCAGGGCGAGCAGGTGCAGCACGTCGGCGCGCTCGGGTTCGGCCGCCTGCGCCAGTTTCTGCCAAGCGGCGGCCATCGCGGCATCGGGGCGGGTGTGGAACGCGAAGGTGCGGGGCGCGGGGCTTTGCGCGGCGAAGGCGTCGATGTCGCTTTGGCCAATCAGCAGCAGTTCGGCCGCATAGGGCTTGCCCAGCGCGGCCTGCTGGATAATCTGCCATTCGCTGCGCCGCTCGAAACAGAATATTTCGCCCGCGGCGATGCGGATGTCGCGTTGGGGCTGCGGCAGGATTTTGCTGCCCGACACGATGCGCCCGGCCATGCTCTGCCGCATCATGATGCGGCGTATGGTTACGGTGTTGCGGGCGCTTACGCGGATAACGCGGCTTTTCATGTTCGGACGGCCTGTGAGTGAATCCGGATAACCATTGGGAGACCTTTGCAAAACCCCCATCTGCGGCGCATTTCTGCGTTGTGTGCTGCTCGCTCGCTTGCCTAACTCTATGTTATGTCTGCGCTCGCTGCGCTGCTACGCCTTGAACTGCATCCACATATGTGGGTTTTGCAAAGGTCTCATTGGATTTAGACTGCAAAACAGTTTGCGCGGCAAGGTTCCGAAAAACGGTTTATCCGGCAAACGGCGCAATCGCCACCTCTTCGCCGGACGCCGCGCTCAGTGCGGTGCTCAATACCGAGAAAAATTCGCTGCCGTCGCGGGTAGCGAGCCATTGCCCGCCTTGTTCGGCAAAATGATAGCCGCCGCTTTTGGCCGCTATCCACAATTCCTGATTCGGCGTATGCCGGTTAACGATAATCTGGCTACCGTCATCCGCTTCCAAGGTCAGCACGTTGCCGCTGAACTGGCAGTCGAAATCCCAGCCGCCTTCGTCGATTTGATCTTCAATATAAGCGAACAGCGCATCCGAGTGCTGCAAAAATTCACTTTCCGTCATCATGTTTGAATCCCAGCGTGTTTTTGTTTAAGATACCGAATCTTGCCATATAAAAGACCGCAACACCATGAAAAAACTCCTGCCGCTTGCCGCTGCGCTGCTGTTTACCCTTACCGCCTGCGGCTACAAAGGCGATCTCTACCTGCCGCGCGAAGACGACAAAGCCAAATTCGGCCCCTTACAAACCGGCCTGCCGCTGCCCGCCCCCGAACCCACCACCCAACCGGAACGCTAAAGCATGACCCTCTATTGCGAAGAACTCGCCCTGAGCGGGTTGGCCGAACAATTCGGCACGCCCCTCTATGTTTACAGCCAACAAGCCCTCACCGATGCCTACCGCGCTTATACCGACGCTTTCGGCAGCGACACCTTGCTGTGTTACGCCGTCAAAGCCAACGGCAACCTCAGCATCCTGCGCCATTTCGCCTCGCTCGGCAGCGGTTTCGACATCGTTTCCGGCGGCGAGCTTGAGCGTGTGCTGGCGGCCGGCGGGGATGCCGGTAAAACCATTTTTTCCGGCGTAGGCAAAAGCGAAGCCGAAATCGAATATGCGCTTGAGGCAGGCATCAAATGCTTCAACGTCGAATCCTTGCCCGAACTTGACCGCATCAACAGCATCGCCGCGCGGCTCGGCCGCCGCGCGCCGATTTCGTTGCGCATCAATCCCGATGTCGACGCGCAAACCCATCCTTATATCTCCACCGGTTTGAAAGCCAACAAATTCGGCATTGCGATGGACGATGCCGAACAGGCTTACCGGTACGCCGCCGGCCTGCCGCATCTGCACATCAGAGGCATCGACTGCCACATCGGCTCCCAGCTCACCCAGTCCGAGCCGCTGATCGAAGCTTGCGAGCGGCTGCTGGCGTTAATCGACCGCCTTTCCGAACAAGGCATTGCGCTCGAGCATCTCGATTTGGGCGGCGGCGTCGGCATTGTTTACCAAGACGAAACCACGCTGGATCTGGCCGCCTACGCCGATACGGTTAAACGGCTGCTCGGCGGCCGGGCGCTCAAATTGATTTTGGAACCGGGCCGCAGCTTGGTCGGCAACGCCGGCGTATTGCTCACCCGCGTCGAGTTTGTGAAAAGCAATGGCGACAAACAATTTGTTATCGTCGATGCAGCCATGAACGATTTGATGCGTCCCGCGCTTTATCAGGCTTATCATCACATCGAAAACGCCGAAGCCGTCGATACCGCCCCCTTTACCGCCGACATCGTCGGCCCGGTTTGCGAAACCGGCGACTTCTTCGCCCGCGACCGCGAAATCGCCGCCCAAGCGGGCGATCTGCTGGTGATCCGCAGCGCCGGCGCTTACGCCGCTAGCATGGGCAGCAACTATAACGCCCGCCTCAAACCCGCCGAAGTGCTGGTAAACGGCCGCGAAGCCAAACTGGTCCGCCGCCGCGAAACGCAGCAGCAATTGATGCAAAACGAGCTGGATTGTTTGTAATCCCGCTTTGATGTGCCGATTGAAACCGAATGCCTGTCTGAAAAAGTTTTTCAGACAGGCATTCCATTTTAGGCGGTATAACGGCGGCAATGGTATTTTCGTTTTCGAGTCGTGAGGCAGGCGCGGGAAAAAGCGGATGGGTTTTAATATAGCGGATTTAATTAACTTTCGATACAAGGCAGCAAGCCGCAGACAGTACAAGTAGTACGGCAAGGCGAGGCAACGCTGTAGCGAAAGTTAAGTTAATTCGCTATAAAGGGGGCAAATATCCGCTATAAACTGCGCGCAAGGTGTTCAACCTTGCTGTGCTTTTTGCCTTGCATCTGCGGATTTTTCCTCAAAAAACCGCTTCGCAAGCCTTCTGGCTACACTTCCTTGTATGTTGAAACCAATGTACCATAGCAGCCAAACAGCCTATCTGCCTCTGTACACTAAGGAAAAGCGGCGGAAGAATATGCCGCCCTTGGCAGAAAAGAATATAAAAAAGCAAACTATTTATTTGCTCTTAATGTTTTGTTAATGTTGCACTGTTTTAATACAGGTGAATATTATTTATCAGGATACAACCATGAATCATCTTTCCTTTTTTTCACCGCAGACACCTTTTAGCGTTGTGATCATCACCCTCAATGAAGAGAAAAATATAGGTAATTTACTCAATGATTTAGTGGCGCAGCGTTACCGCAATTTCGAAGTGGTGGTGGCCGACAGTTGCAGCGACGACGATACGGTGGCCATTGCCGAGAGCTATAAAGACAGGCTTGATTTGCGTACGGTGGTGATGGAGGGGCGCGGCGCCAGTTTGGGAAGAAATACGGGTGCGGAACAGGCCAAATACGAACGCATCGTGTTTTTGGATGCCGATGTGCGCATTTCGCCGGATTTCCTTGAAAAATCCCTCGCCCAGCTGAATAAAAAACGCTTATTGATATCGGCCGGCAGAATGACCTGTACCGAGCCGAAACTGTTGAACCGCATCGGCGTGAGGCTGTTCGACTGGGGCATGCTGGCAACGCAATACAGCTTCCCCACCTGCACGGGCGCCTGTATTTTCTCTACCAAAACCGTCCACCGCTTTATCGGCGGTTTCGATACCGACATTCACCTTTGCGAAGACTGCGACTATGTCAATCGTGCCGCCGGCAGCTTCAGATTCCGCATGCTGCCCGTTTTCTTTGAATTCAACACCCGCCGCTTGGACAAAGAAGGTATTTTCAAAATGGGCGGAGTTTATCTGAAAGCCAATATCCTCCGACTTTTCCGCGGTGAGTTGCGTAACAACGAAATCGAATATCCGTTCGGTCATTACGATAGATAAACCGCATGCCTAACTGGCTTACCCCTTTTATCCATTCCGCCTGGCTGCCTGCAATTCTGTTTGCAGGCGCATTTGGCGACGCATTCATCGGTACCAGCCTGTTTGTGTTGGGCGAAATTTTCTTTGTCGCAGGCGGCTACGCTTTCGCTGTTACCCACGACTGGACGGTTATTCCCCTAATCTGGCTGGGCGCCCTTTCCGGCGACCTGATCAGCTACGCCGTCGGCACCCGTTACGGCGAAACCATCATCCGCCGCTTTGTAGGCAAAGGCAGAAAACGCCGCCTCCACTACCACAAGGCCAGGCTGATTATGCTCAAAAAAGGCGGTGCCGCCATCCTGACTGCCCGGCTAACGGGGCCTGCCGCCAAACTCATGCCCCTGCTGGCTGGCTCGATGCGGGTGCCGTTCAACACGGTGTTGGTTGCCAGCACGCTTGGCGTGGTGTTCGGCACACTTCAGTTTCTGCTTATCGGCTATTTCCTTGCCCACGGAATAAATTACTGGGATGAAATTTGGCTGTTTCTCAAAGGGCTGTTGCCGTAACCTTAAAATTTACTCTGTAGCGGATAAATTTCCTTCGTTGCGGTTTGCTGCCTGGTATCGAAGTCATTAAATCCGCTATATGAATCAATTCAAAATTAAAACGGTCGAATGCGGCAGGATAATCGATCAATTTAAGAACAATGCCTGTCTGAAAACACTTTTATGTTTTCAGACAGGCATTGATACGGCAAGGTGCAGCAACTCCGCAGCGAAAATCAAGTTTATCCGCTCTCAAGCGGCAACAGAATCGGTTGCATACTCTTTGGTACTGTATGCGGTTTGCCGTTTTGTATAGCAGATTAACTTAACTTTCGCTACGGCGTTGCTGCGCCTTGCCGTACTACTTGTACTGTCTGCGGCTTGCTGCCTTGTATCGAAAATTAATTAAATCTGCTATATCGAAGTCATCGACTCGGCCGCTATAACCAGCTGCCCCCGTCGTCTTTTTCCGCTCCTCCTGTTATCAGTGCCAACACCTCTTGGCCGTAGCGTTCGGCTTTATCATTGTCTATGCCGTGGATATCACGCAAAGCTTCTTGCGATTGCGGCGCTTTGGCGGCAATGGCGCGCAAAGTGATTTTGCTGAAGATTTTGTGCTCCGGCTCACCTTCTGCTTGGGCGGTGGCGGCGCGCCAGTTCAGCAGCGTACGCATCCGTTCGCGCTGCTGTTTGGCCGCGTCGCTCAGGCTGTCGGCGAACGGGCGGCAAACGGTGAGGATGTCGTTGCCGTATTGACCGGCACGAACTTCGCCCAAGCCGTAAATGGCGGATAAATCGATGGGTTCGGCCGGCGTGAGGTGTACCAGATCCAGCAGGCTGTCGTTGGCGCAGATTTTATGCGGCGTCGTGTTTTCGCTGGCCGCCTGCTGTTGCCGCCAGTCGTACAAAGCTTGCCACAGGCGGCGGTCGCGTTCGTCGGCGAAGGGGTTCTCATCAGGTTCTTTTACGGTTTCGGTAAGGCTGGCCGGGCTGCCGGCCGTATCGTGGCGGGCGAAGCTTTGGCAGAGCGCTAGCAACTCTTCGCCGAATTTATCGATTTTGGCTTCGCCCAAGCCGTAAATATCGTGCAGGTCGGCTAGATTCTCGGGCAGTTTTTCCACCAGTTCGCGCAGGGTTTTATCTCCGAAAATCACATAAGCGGGCACTTCTTCGTCTTGCGCACGCGCCATCCGCCAGCTGCGCAGCGCCTGCCAGATACGCTCTTCGCGTTCGGTACGCAGCCATTGGCCGGTATTGCCGCCGGCGGCAGCGGTTTTCTCGCGCTTGAGCGGGCGCAACCATACTTGCCGGCCGCCGGTGAGCACGCTTTTGGCGGCGGCGGTAAGCCGTAATGCATGGTGGTTGGCAGCATCGGCTTCGATCAGACCCAACCCCAGGCATTGGCGGGTAACGGCGCGCCAGTCTTTGTCAGATTGTTCGGCGCCGATGCCGAAGGTGGAGAGTTGGTGGTGGCCGTTTTGCCGTATCCAGTCTTCGTTTTTGCCGCGCAATACGTTAATCACATAGCCGGCGGCAAAACGCTGGCCGACACGATAGATGCAGCTCAATAATTTTTGCACGAGTACGGTGCCGTCGAAACGTACCGGCGGATTGAGGCAGTTATCGCAGTTGCCGCAGGGAGCGCTCTCTTCGCCGAAGTGGCGCAACAGCAATACGCGGCGGCATTCGGCGGTTTCGCAAACGGCGAACATCGCGTTGAGTTTGGCCAGTTCGATCTGCTTTTGAAAGTCGTCGCTGCCGCCTTCCATGATACGTTCTTTTAGCAGCATGAAATTGTTCATGCCGTAACACAGCCAGCTGGCGGCGGGCAAACCGTCGCGACCGGCGCGGCCGGATTCCTGATAAAAATGCTCGATGCTTTGCGGCATGTCGAGATGGGCAACAAAGCGCACATCGGGTTTGTCTATGCCCATGCCGAAGGCCACGGTGGCCACCACGATGACGTTGTCTTCGCGGGTGAAGCGCTGCTGGTTGCGTTCGCGTATTTCCATGCTTAAACCGGCATGGTAGGGAATGGCGTTCAGGCCGTTGTCGCTTAAAAAACGGGCGACATCTTCCACGCTTTTGCGGCTTAGGCAGTACACAATGCCGCTTTCGCCCGGCATTTCTTTGCGGATAAAGTCGAGCAGCTGCTTTTTGCCGTTGTTTTTTTCGATGACTTGGTAACGGATGTTCGGGCGGTCGAAGCTGGCGATAAATTCGGGCGCTTGTTCGAGCTTGAGATAATGGCGGATATCGGCGCGGGTTTCGGCGTCGGCGGTGGCGGTCAGCGCGATGCGCGGTACTTGCGGATAGCGTTCGGCCAAGAGACCGAGCTGTTGGTATTCGGGGCGGAAATCGTGCCCCCACTGGCTCACGCAGTGCGCTTCGTCTATGGCAAACAGGCTCACCCGGGTGTGGTCGAGAAAGCGCAGGAAACGCTCGCTTACCAGCCGCTCCGGCGCAACATACAACAGCTTCAGGCTGCCGTTGGCGATGTCTTCGGCAATTTGGCGCACTTCGTCGGGCGGCGTGCCGCTGTGCACGCTGGCCGAATGTACGCCGGCAGCGCGCAGTGCGGCGACTTGGTCGTTCATCAGCGCAATCAGCGGCGACACCACCACCGCCACGCCTTCGCGCATCAAGGCCGGAATCTGATAGCAGAGCGATTTGCCGCCGCCGGTGGGCATCAGCACGGTGAGGCTGCCGCCGCCGGCCAGCGTGTCGACGATATCGGCCTGCCGCCCGCGAAAATCGGGATAGCCGAATACATCGTGCAGAATGCGCCGTGCATCGTCGCGCTGCTTGGTCATGGAAAGAATTCCGTTATAATGGGGCGGTTATTTTAATGGTTTTGCAGGTGTGCCGCCAGCGTATGCCTGTCTGAAAGGAATAGATTTATGCAGAAGATTGTAAACGGCCGATCGCTTGCCGCCGCCGCACTGGTTTCCCTTTTGGCTGCGTGTTCCACCACCGGCGGGCCGGGTACCGGCGGCAACTGGAGCAGCATCGGCGAAACCAGCAACGGCAATGTGCGCGCCTATATCGATAAAAGCAGCATCGTGCGCAGCGGCAATCTGGTGACTTTCCGCGACCGCAAAACTGTGGTGAAGCCCGATGAAGAACGCTATGTGAACACCCCTGTTTATAAAACCGCCATCGGTACCTGGGAGATGGATTGCCGCAATAAAACCTACCGCTTAACCCAATTGCTGCTGGTCGATAAGAGCGGCAAAGAGTTGGTGAACCAAAAATACAGCGCCGCCGAGCTGCGCCCGATGCAGGTAATGAACGGCTCGATTACCGAGAAGCAATATCAGGCCGTTTGCGGCGACAAGTGATGTGTCGCAAGCAGTAAATTTTCATAAGGAAAAATCATGATGATGAAACGCTTAGGATGTGCCGCGCTGCTGGCCGCGGTTTCCCTGCCCGCTTTGGCGGATGCATCGAGTGAGTTGCTCAGCGCACAAGCGGCTTACCGCCAGGCGTTGCAAGCCCAAAACAAAGGCGACAACAAAATCGCCGATTTGCAATATAAATTAAAAAACGCCGAAGAGCGCCGCCAAGCGGCCGAAAACGACATTTCCCGCTATCGCGCCGAATTGCAGCAGGCCAGCGAAGCCAAAGTCAATCACGACAGTACGCTCAAAGCCGCCGGCGAGCGCCTGGATGCCGCTTGGCGTGCCGCCCAACAAAGCGGCGTGTTGCCGCAGCAGCAATAATCCGTGATACCCGCCCGTGCAACTGCGCGGGCGTGTTATAATTTTAGGGTACGCAGGCAGGACAGACAGCCGCTGCGCCCGTCGCTAAGGCGGGCGGAGAGGAAAGTCCGGGCTACGCAGAGCAGGATGCCGGCTAACGGCCGGGCGTGGAAACACGACGGAAAGTGGAACAGAGAGCAGAACCGCCGATGGTTCCAATATACTGTCGCCAGCCTTTTGCGTTATGCAAGGCGGCGTGCCGCAGACAGTACACATAGTACGACAAGGCAGGCCAACACCGCAGAGCGCAAAAGGCTGGCGACAGGGAGCACAGGCAAGGGTGAAAAGGTGCGGTAAGAGCGCACCGTGCACTTGGCAACAAGGCGCAGCAGGCTAAACCCCATCCGTAGCAAGACCAAACAGAACGCATTGACGCTGCTCGCCGAGCGTTCGGGTAGGTTGCTGGAGCGCATCAGCAATGGTGCGCCTAGAGGAATGGCTGTCCGACGACAGAACCCGGCTTACCGCCCCGCCCCCGCGTACCCCGATTTCAATGCCTGTCTGAAAACTTTTTCAGACAGGCCTGTATAAAACCTTTGTAGTCAGCATCCCGAAACTTTGTATTCATTTTTGAAAACACGATTGGAGCAAGCACATGGAATTAGTATTTATCCGCCACGGCCAAAGCGAATGGAACGCCAAAAACCTGTTTACCGGCTGGCGTGATGTGAAACTGAGCGAGCAAGGCCTGGCCGAAGCGGCCGCCGCCGGCAAAAAACTGAAAGAAAAAGGCTATGAATTCGACATCGCCTTCACCTCCGTGCTGACCCGCGCCATCAAAACCTGCAACATCGTGCTGGAAGAGAGCGACCAATTGTGGGTGCCGCAAGTGAAAAGCTGGCGCCTGAACGAGCGCCATTACGGCCAGCTGCAAGGCATGGACAAAAAGCAAACCGCCGAAAAATACGGCGACGAGCAAGTGCACATCTGGCGCCGCAGCTACGACACTCTGCCGCCTCTGTTGGATGCGAGCGACGAATTTTCCGCCCATAACGACCGCCGCTACGCCAACCTGCCGGCCGACGTGGTGCCCGACGGCGAAAACCTGAAAGTCACCCTCGAGCGCGTACTGCCGTTCTGGGAAGACCAAATCGCCCCCGCCATTTTGAGCGGCAAACGCGTATTGGTGGCTGCCCACGGCAACAGCCTGCGCGCGCTGGCCAAACACATCGAAGGCATTTCCGACGAAGACATCATGGGCTTGGAAATTCCTACCGGCCAACCGCTGGTGTACAAACTCGACGACAATTTGAAAGTAATCGAGAAATTCTATCTGTAACTTTACAGATCAGTTAAAGCACAAATGCCTGTCTGAAAGCATACTCTGCTTTCAGACAGGCATTTATTTATATAAAGCAATATCTTTTGCCCCTTAAAAATTGGCGGTGGCTATAGCAGATTAACTTAACTTTCGCTACGAAAAAGTTGGTATCCCGTCATACTCGGGCTGAGGCCTTTGCAAAATTCCTTTCGATACCTGAAAACACGTGCGTCATGCTCGGGCTTGACCCGAGCATCTTTTTGTTTTGAAAGAAAAAGCAGATACTCGGGTCAAGCCCGAGTATGACGAGGATATCAATAAATTCAGGATTAAAAAGTTTTTTGCAAAGGTCTCGGGCTTTGAAGATGACCACAGTAATTTTGCAAAGGTATCTGCCTGTCTGAAATATTATGTTTCCGGATAGGCTCCCTTTTTCATTATGTAAATCTACAGCCTTAAATTCGAATATGTTTGCTTGTGGGAATGCTTGCCGAATTGCGGAGAATTCTTAAATTTCTCCGAAAGATGCCTTGCGGGTTTCGGAGATGTAATCTGCCTCGATTTGAGGCAATCTCACTTCACTATAAAAGCTGCCGTTAATCTGGGTAACGTTGATGTGATACATACGGTAAGCATGAAAAAGCTTTTCATCCGGCGCAGTAGGATGTTTCCAGAATTCGGCCAAACTGTCTTGAAAGGTAATACCCGGGATATCATAGCTGGCACGGCCGAGGACTTTTACCGGCATTTTATGGATTAAGGCAGAAAGGCCGCTGGTGCTGTTGAGCGTGACCATGCCCAAACCGTAACGCAAAAAAACGGGCAGCGGCGCATCGTGCACATAAAATATACGCCCTTTAAGCTTAGGGTGTTTTTTGATAAAACGGTTGATTTGTTGGCGATAATCGGTAAATCCCCTGTCCATCGGGTGATGTTTGACGATTAGATTAATGTCATCGGGAGCGTGGGTGGCAAATGATGTGAGCACGTGCAGTAAAAAATTACTAACCGATGAAAAATCGCTGTGTACCCGTACTTGGCTGTCGTTAAAAACTTGTAGCGGCAAAATATAGAATTTTCCATATTTCCCATCGGCTACCTCGCGGCCGAACTTGTGGTCTTGCAGCATATATGCGGTGCGCTTAATGCCGGAAAGTATCCAAGCACCGATATAATGGTTCAGCCCTAAGATGCGGTGGTGGATATAGTGCGGGTAGGATTTGCGACGAAGGTTGGCCAACAGGTAATAAGGTATTGCACACGACGCCATCGGCATGAAGCCGCCGCGCACGGGGGGCGGCTCATGATAGGTTTGCTGGGGCAGATCGGGAAATATTTTTTGAAAGAAAGCTGCATCACGCGGTAAGGTTGAATAGGCGTTTACCCCGCTGTGTTCCAAGGTAATGTAAAACGGGCGGAAATAACCTTCTTCAAAAGCCCAAAAGTCCAGCCCCTTCTCTTCTGCCAATTGTTTGGCCGCAATATGGTAGGGGCGTGTATCGCCAAAGCAGACGATTCCGTCGATTTGGTGCTCGCTGATAAAAGCAGCTAAAAAAGCCGGGAAATTCTGATAAGTATCGCGGTAAGGAAAAGTATGGGGGATGTGGTTTGGATAGAAAAACTCATCACCGCTGTTGAAATTCAGCTTAAAAACGGTTTTCCGGTGCTGCTCCCGGAGCCAATGCGAAAATCGGGCAAAAAAAGGCCCGATCGGCCCTTGGAGCAAAAGGATGCGTTGGTTATGTGTAAGTAATACTTCGAATGTGCTGGAAGAGGAGTGTTTCATTATAGGTTTTAATTTGTGTTTCTGTTGTTTTTAATATCTTTATTTTTCCCAAAACATAGCCAGCTTGTTAATGGCTATCTGTATGACGAACTAATAATTATACGATATCCCCTATTTAATGAGTATACAAAGCTGTTTCAATTTGCTCCATTGCTTGGAAATAAAACTATTACGCAACAAATCAGTATGCTGCTGCTCTGCTTTTTGTTTTTTTAAAATCTCGATTGCGGTGTCGGCATTAATGATGCGGCGGTTTTCCGGGCAAATATAATCAGGATAATAGATTAGCGTGCCGGCAATTAATTCCTGCAAAGAGAGCCGGCGCGCCCGGCGGGGGATATTCAGATAATCCTGCGTTAATCCCCAGCCGGCATAAAAAGGTAAGCCATAACAATGTACGGTTTTGCCGCGCAACAAGGCTTCGAAGCCGGAGAGCGAAGTCATCGTGTGCACTTCATCTGCCTCTTTCAGACAGGCAATGATGTCGTATCCGTCTGCCACCTGATCGGCATAACGCGCACTGTCTTCCGCAGAAATCGTTCCGACGCGGTTGCCGCTGACCACATCGGGATGCGGTTTGTAGATGATATAAGCATCAGGGTTCAGCTCCCGTACCTTTTTCAATAAATCCAGATTTTTGTAGATTTCGGGCGAGCCGTAGCGGATAGAGGCATCGTCTTCCACTTGTCCGGGTACCAGTAATACTTTTCGGCCGTCGCGCGGCAGATTGAGAACGCCGCGGCCGACGTTGTATTTGCTGATTTCCGCTTGGGTAAGCGCGGTTTGCAGGGTAGAGGCCGTTTGCAAATCTGCTTCGCTAAAGATTTGGTTTTGCAGAATATCCTCCAGGCGGGAGGGTGTTTGCGAGTTGAAATAGATGCCCATATCGTCGCAGACCAGCGAGAGCGGCGGCACCAAATTCGAGCCCAAACCCACGGAACGGATAAAACCGTCTTCCATTCGCAGCACCGGGATTTGGCGCTCGGCGGCAAATTCGAGCAAAGTATCGCTGCCACGCCCCCATACCAATAATCGGGCATCTTCGGGAAGAGTAGTCTGGCGCAATTTTTTTAAAGAAGGAAAACAATGCAGCCGGCAGGAAGGCGCATTGAAAAACGGCTTCATCACCGCCCGTTTCCATAAAGAAAGCCCTACGCAATAAAGGTTGCCGCGCAGTTTTTCATTCCAGCGTCGGGCAGCGGCCAGATAATCGATCACATCAAACAGCGTACCCGGCTCGCCTGTGTTGGGGTTGATATAGCGGCTGTATTGCAGATAGGCGGCGGCAAAAAGCTGCGGCAAACTGCGCGGTGCACGGCAGCCTTGTTGCTGCATCAGCGGGATATCGGGATGGCGGTCATCGGTTTGTCCCCAGCCGGCGTACCAAGGGCGGCCAAACACGCTTACCGGTTTGCCGCACAACAAGGCTTCGAAGCCCATATGCGAGGTAACGCAATAAACTTTGCTTACCTGCTGCAGTAGCGAAATCGGGTTGATGTCTTCCGCCAGCAGACGTACATTGGCGGCGGTGGCCAGCTCGGTGAGATAACCTTTTTTCTTACCGCTCAGTACATCGGGGTGGGTTTTCACCCAGATTCTGGCATCGGGATTTTCGTTAACGGCCGCTTCGAACATTTGCCGAAACGCATCGCCGTCGGCACCACCGTATTGAATCGCCATATCGCCGAAAGTCTGATCAATCACCAGTACAATTTCTTTTTCAGACAGGCATTCCTGTTGATGCCTGTCTGAAAACAAAGGCGCGTGATTATATTTGGATAATTGGTGTTCAACGATTTGCACGATCGCTTGTTCGGCTTGGGCCAGGGTGTGTTGATCCGATTGGCTTGAATCCAATACCAACTGCTCCAGGCGCGAAGAGCGGCTGGTGTCGTAATAGATACCCAAATCATCCGCTACCATCGCAAACGGTGGCCAACCTGCTACCCCCAAACCGAGTGAGCGCAGAAAGCCGTCTTCGAGTGCAACAAACGGAATGCCATGTTTTGCGGCGTATGAGCGGGCGCGGCGGGTAGTAGGGCGCAATCCCCAACCAAATACGCAATCGGCTTTTCCTTTCGATATGTTTAAATCATATTCAGGAAAAAATCCCGCTAAGTTCGGGATTTTTCGTATGCCTTTAGAAAAGATTTTGGCAGATTTCATGACATCAACACCATTTTCCTATTTATTCAAAGCCGTTGGGATTTCGGCTTTGCCATCTCCACGCATCAATCATCATCTGGTTCAAATCGCGTTGCGCCTGCCAGCGAATCTGGCTTGAGGTAAAAGTTACATCGGCAAAACAAACCGGAATATCGCCCGAACGGCGGGGCTTAATTTGATAGGGAACATGCAATCCGGAAACTCTTTCAAACGCACGCACAACTTCCAGAACGGAATAACCGTTACCCGTCCCCAAATTGTAGATGAAAACACCGGATTGATGGCTATTGGCTTCCATAGCTCTCACATGGCCTTCCGCCAAGTCTACTACATGGATATAGTCGCGCACACCCGTACCGTCTTCCGTATCATAATCATCTCCGAAAATAGATAAGTACGGCAGTTTACCCGCAGCCACTTGGCAGACATAAGGCAGCAAATTATTAGGGATCCCATTGGGCTGCTCACCAATTAAACCGCTTTCGTGGGCACCGATCGGATTAAAGTATCGCAGCAAAATAACGCTCCAACGGGCATCCGATGCTTGTATATCTTGTAGAATCCGTTCGGCCATATATTTTGATGTGCCATAAGGGTTGGTAGTGCTGCCAACAGGCATATCCTCGGTAATGGGTGTTTGGCTGGGGTTGCCATAAACAGTTGCCGACGAGCTGAACACGATGCTGAAGATACCGGCTGCAGCCATTTCTTCGGCTAAAACCAGTGTACCGATAACATTATTTTCATAATATTTGATCGGGTTTAATACACTTTCTCCAACGGATTTCAAGCCGGCAAAATGCATGACACTGGTGATATTGTGCTGAGAAAAAATGGTACGGAGCATTTTTCGGTCGGAAATATCTGCCTTATAAAAAGGTATAACTTTTCCGGTAATTTTTTCCAGCCTAGATAAAACTTTCGAAGATGAGTTACATAGATTATCAATAATAACAACTTCATAACCTGACTGGATAAGTGAAACAACAGCATGGGAGCCGATAAAGCCGGTTCCGCCGGTAATAAGAATTGCCATGGTGATTACCCGTAATATTTATTAAGGTTATTTTGTAAGTACAAGATATTGGATAACGTAACCGCAGAACATAATTGATTGCTAAAAACAGGACTGATTTTAATAGCCAATTATATAAATGGTTACCGTTAATTTCTTTCTTAACTGATTAGATACTCAACTATATAAAATATTTATATTTATCGATCAAATGCTGCAATATGGAGTTATTTACTTTTTTACCCTGCTGATACAAATCGGTTTTTCTAAAAGTATTATTCCAAACGTGCATCGCATACATATTATTGGATAAATTACGCTCATCGAAGTTTTGATCTAGAAGCATTCTTCTCGTCTGTATGGCGTTTAAGCCATAAAAGTAATAATAAGGTTTGGCAAACTTATCCAAGTTGAAATAAAGCAAGGCTTTCGTTAAACCTGTGGGGCCGCTTGATTCACCCCAAAGCGTATGTTCGCGGCCCAAACCTTTTTCAATGCGTTTCTGTTTTCGTTCAATATCCTGCACCGTATCCCAAGGTAAAATCTGATTGGGGTTTTGGCTCATGAACTCCATCAGCTCCACCAAATGATGATGGGCGGGGAATTTCAATACCGCATTCGCTACGGCATGGCCTTCATAGCCGAATACATAATCTTCTTTCGTGAAATCAAACGGTTTTAAGCAGATTTCATCCATATCCACCCAATAGCCGCTCTTCATGGCAATCATTTTCCATCTGAACCAATCCGAGAAGTGGGCGGGCGAGCCGTGCGAATAGAAAATATCTTTTTCGGGCAAAATTTCATTGCCGTCTTTAACAATCACGCCTTTGGGGATATTTTTCAAATCTTGGTAAGTATATAAATGCACTTCGTGGCCGTGATACAGGTAGGATGCCAAACACAGTTGTTGGATGATGCCCAAGTTCTTGCCAATCCATAAAGACTGAATAGTGTCTTTTACGATGGGTGAACTATTTTCTGTATCAGATTGTTTTTTATCTAAATAATCAAACCAAGAAGAGAATCTGAGCGCGTCAATCTCTGCCAGTTGTGAGCGGCCGGACACAAACAAATCTTTGGCTTCTTCATTCAGATTTTGCGACAGCTTTTCATGAATTAAGATATTCAAAGGTTTATTGTCGGCTGTGCTGTTTCTTAATGCCGCTGTTACGGTATTTTCGGATTTAATCCATTTTTCTCTATATAAATCCCAATACTTAATTGTTTCGTCATAGTTGTTCAGGCATTGGCTGATTTTTGCCAATTGCGCCAATGAAGCATACGGCGAGTTGCTGCTTGGGTTGGGCAGGTTCTGTTTATGATAGGCCAAAACATCTTCGTATAAGCCCAAACTTTGTTTTAAATAAATAACATGATGTTCATTGTTTTTATCCTTGCCAAATCTGCTGCAGTAGGTTTCGTAATAGGGATAAGCCGTATCAAAATCAAAATTTTGACACATCGTAACTGCCAAATATCTATGCGCTAGCTCAAGATCCGGGAATTTAGCGACAAACTGTTGGGCATACTGAATGGCTTTATCTATCTGATTATCTCCCTTTAAACTGGTAATTTGCAGGGCATAAGATACCGGCAGGTTTGGGAATGACTGAAACAGTTTTTCTGCAAATATGGCTGCTGATTTCCAATCCTGCTCGTATTGATAGACATTAACCAATCCCTCCAATCCTCGATGGCTTTTGGGGGATAATTTTTGCAGCAGTTTAAATTCATTTCTTGCTTCTTCGTAGAGAGACAGATTTTTATAAGCATGACCAGCCCACCAATAGCTGTGCCATAAATCTGGAAAACGCTCTCTGAATTTATAGGATCTTGAAATTACCTCTTCCCAGCGGCCTTGTTGTTGGGCGACATTAACCATACCTTCCAAACCGTGGTGCAGATTAGGCAGCTTTTCAGTCATTAATTGAAATTGTGCTTCTGCTTTATCATATTGTTTTAGATTTTTATAAGCCTGCCCTGCCCACCAGTACCCTTGCCACATATCGGGCTTCATTTTTTGCAATTGAATGGAATATGCAGCGGCCTTTTCCCAATTCTTTTGCTGGTTAGCGAGTTCTGCCAAATGTTGCACTTCTTTGGGATCGTTAGGAGAATTTTCTGCGATGGCTTGATCCCAGTTCTGTTGCTGGCTGGCAAGCTCTGCCAAACGCTGTATTTCTCTAGGGTTATTCGAGAAATTTTCTGTCAGTGATTGAATTGGTTTTCCAGTATTTATCAGTATGCAAGCATTGAGGTTTTCTACCTTTAATTGCTTATCCAGCTTGGCAGTAAAGATTTTGTTGCCGTATGCCAGCGAGACATACAGATCATATATACCTAGCTCGAATTGGTAGGTTTCAATGCCTTTTAGCCCCAGTGTGGCAAAATAACTGGCATTATAATCACTTGTCGGGTTGCCGATTTTGAATCCGAGATTGTTTTTGCGCACTTGGCCTAGCTCAAACACATATTGGCGTTGGGTGATCAGTTTTTGGGCAATCAGATAATACTTGCCTTGTTTAAAGTTGCTTAATGGTGCATCAGGAACGACAAACTCGCCTTCAACATGGAAAACCGTACCGTTGGTCCAAGAGTTTTCCACGCTGATATGACTGTTTGCCGGGACATTGCTGCCGAAAATATCTTTTTTTGCAAGGTAAACTTTGCCGCCGTCTTCAAATAGGCGGTATTCGGAAAAATCATCCGCCGAGTGTTTGTCCAAGTTCACATCTGCCATTGCCAAGCTGGTGTAGTTGCGGACATTTTTATCGGCAGAAACGGAAATTTGGATTTCATAAATGCCGTCTTTTAAAAAAACGACATCAATGCCTTTAAAGCCTACGGTTGCCGTGCCGGCTGCAGTATAGTTGTAATTCTTGCCATTGTAGGGTTGACTTGCCAATTCACGTTTGGGTACTGTTCCCAGCTCAAATTCCGCTTCATAGCCATTGATCAAATTCCTGAATTTGATATGTTTGTGCAGATAGCGGTAATCAGGGGCATCATAGCCTTGCAGATAGGCAAGTCCTTCGATAAAAAAGGTAGTTTTACCTATCCAGATTTTTTCAATTTCATTGACCGGAATGTGTTTGGTTTGGGTATTCATAGTAAAGCCTTAATATTTTTGAAAGAGAGAAAAACGATTGTGTTGATAACAGAACGTAATGGAGGTCCTTGGTTTTCAGATAGGCCTTAAACACGCTGTTTGATCTTTAACTCATCTTGGAATGTTTGAGACAAAATCTGAGCGGTATACATAAATTTGGTTTTGTCGCCTGCGACTAATGCGTCCAAACAAGCCCGGTTCAGGCTATTTGTTACTAAACGTGTGTAAACATATTTCTTATGTTTTTGAATAAAGTCTAAGGCCGTCTGAAAAATTTCTTCTTTTTCATCTTCGTTATAAAACACAAATTCACGCAGATAAATCAGCAAATCGTGGTTCATATAAAACGCGATTTGGTAGGCTTTGCGCAGTTCTGGAATGTATTGCCACAAGCTATTGATGGCAGCCATGCGACCTTGGAAATTGCTTACGGACTTAGTTGTGGTAATAGTAGTTTGGCTGCCGTAAATCAGCCAAACATACACGCGGGTGTCAATCAGTCCGATGCGGTCGAGCTTGGAATAAAGTTTGGCGGTGAAAAGTTTGTCTTCGTATAAGCCCGGCTCAAAATAGAGAACCAAGTCTTTGAGAATTTGCACTTTATAGAGTTTGTTGGTGGATAAGGTGTCGTCAAACTGGGAAAGGCGGTTGGCGAATGTGCTGATTTTTGGCGCTTTATACAAACTGCGAAACCATTCGCTTTCTATACCGCTTTCAAAATCTTTGCGTACGGTTACGCCCGACACACAATCGAGCTGGTGCTTTTCGGCATAGGCCAATAATTTGCCTAGTGCGTCGGGGTAGATCAGGTCGTCTGAATCCAAAAAGAAAATATATTCGCCTTTGGCATGGCGGATACCAAAATTTCGCGTCAGCCCCAAGCCTTCGTTGTCTTTATAAAAATAACGGAAGCGCGGGTCGTTGAATTCTTTTACGATGTCTTCCACCGTTACGGTGTGGCCGTCATCAACAATCATTACGTCGAGATTGGTGTATTGCGACGCTTGAATAGACTTTAGTGTTGCCGGCAGGGTGGCACGCGAGTTGTAGCAAGGCACGAGTATGGAAATGGTGGGAGATTTGCCGGTTTTTTTGGTTTTTCTTAAGAATTTATCGAGAAAGCTCATGTTGTTTTCCGTTATGTGTTTGTTTCGGCATCAAGCTGGCTAATCAATGTATTCCATTGGGCGAATACGTTGGCGTTAGAGAAGGATTCAAAAGTGGCTTGAATAGCGCTTGCCGATAAAGTGTCGGTTTGGTTGAGTGCATCCACAACGGCGGGATAATCGCCATAAGCCGTAAGAAAACCTGTTTCGCCGTGTTTGATAATTTCTTTGGCGGCGGTAAACGAATCAAAGGCAATCACGGGGCGGCCGTGTGCATAGGCTTCCAATACCACAAGCGGAAAGCCTTCCGATTTGCTCATCAAAAGCAAAGAATCGTTATCGCCAAAGATTTTTTCTTTGTTGCTTTCAAAACCGTGCAGTTTGAGCACATTTTGCAGACCGTTATTTTTCAAGGCCGTCTGAAACTCATCTTTTAATGCGCCATCGCCATAAATATTGATAACGATACCGGCATTTTGTTTGATGATTTCTTTGCCCAAATCAATCATACTGAAAATATTTTTGTCTTCGTCGAGCCGGCTGATAACGGCGGTGTGCAATGGGTTTTGCGGAGCAAGCGGGCGATATTGCGCATCGATGGAGTTGTGTATGTAATCAAGTTTGTTTTGTACTTCTTCCGCCAAATACGGGTGCAGCAAATCCACCGACGATTGGGTTAGCAACAGCAAACGGCGGTAGTTGTAGAGTTTGCCTTCGTTGAGCCAGCCTAAGTGCGGGCCGTACAGCTCACGGGAGATAACGTCTTTCACGTCGCCGTGGAACATTAATACGGATTTGGCGTTTTCCAGATATTTTTGAAAATGCAAATGGGCGGAAAATTGAAGGGAAATCACAATGCCGTCTGTATTCTGCAAAATATTGGCGCACGCACCGTTGAGATATTGTGCCGATAATTTGAAATCAATGTAGGGGCTTTGCAGTTGGTGGAATTCGCTATTGGTTTCGGCGAACTCGCGAATGGCGATAACAAAAATACGGGCGTTGTATTTTTGTTTGTAGTGTTTCGCCATGTTTTGCAAAAAGGTATGTACGCCGCCGATTTGGTTTAACTCGTTCACCAAGAAAATGATGTCTTTGCTGTGGCGGGGCGTCGGGTCAAATGCCAACGCTTCTACAATGCGTTGGGTGGATTGCCCGTTTTCCAAAGGATAGAACGTGTTGGTAATTTTGTGGTTATCGCCGCTTAAGCCTTGCCAATCAAGCTGATACAGTGCTTCTTCGCTTTTGATGATTTGTTCGGGCGGCAAATAATCACCGAAATCAAAATACACGCCGCGCTGTTTCATGTAATCTTCATAATCATATTGAAACAAAATAATCGGTTTGTTAAGCAGGGCAAAGTCCAGCACTAATGATGAGTAATCGCTGATCAGAATATCGGCAATTTTCATTAAATCGGCAATATCGGAATAGGCGGTGCAGTCGATTACATCATCGTATTTTTTGTTCAGATGATTCAGATAGTGCAGTTTGGTGATGATAACGTATTCGTTATTCAGGCTTTCAAGCAGGGTCTGCGGGTTAAACGGCAACTGCATGACGCCGGCCTTACGGAAAGTCGGTGCGTAGAAAATGATTTTTTTGTCGTGCGGGATGCCCAGCGATGTTTTTAAGAATGCTGAGCCGATATTTTCGTGCAAGGCGAAATCTAGGCTGTATTGCTTGAGCTTTGCCCAATCCAGAGCGCACAAAGCATCTTCGTTATCAGCGATAAACGGACGGCGGTGCAAAATCTGCAATTCTTGATAACGTTGTGTGTGGTTTGCTATAAATGTTTCATGATCGTAATGGATCAAGGCCACCGGGCGGTTATATTGATCGAAAGTGTAAATCAACGGGTTGTAGTCGCTGATGAGAATATCGGTAAGCAACAAAGCGTCGCTGTTATTTAAATCGGCGGTGTAATACACACCGGCCGGCAGATTGTCGGGGATGGTATTGGTTTGGGAAGCCAATAAAACCAGCAGGCAATAATCGCTGCCAAAGGTAGCCAGCAGGCGCGCGGCGTCAAATGGCAACACCATTTCGCCGGCATGGCGGAATTCGGGCGCATAGAGAATGATTTTGGCCTGTTCGGGCAGGCCGATGCGTTGGCGCAAGCGTTTCAGACGGCCTTGATTGTCTTCTTGGCGGAATAATTTGTCGGTTTTTGCGCAGCCCAATTGCAGAATTTTTCCATCGTAGCGCATGGCGCCGCGCAAGAACACATCAGTATAAAAATCCGACATGGAAATCATGCAGTCATAGGCGAGATTGTAGCGGATGGCTGTTGCCAGATGTTTGATATCCAAATCGACAAACATTTTTTTGTAGGGAATACCGTGCCACACCGAAACCCAAGTGTTGGTGTCGGTAATGCGGTAGCCGTAATTCATCGTGCCTGCATCAATCACATAATCGGCAGTAAATTTCAAAAACTCGCCGAACGATGAGCCGTTTTTAACTAACGTGTGAGTGCTGTGGTAAACAATATCCTCATTCAAATGGCGGATGATAATGTAGATGTTGAAATTGTTTTTGTAATATTCGATAAACGAATCAATATCCGCCATCACACGATCGTTGTAATCAGACGGGATGAGTAATAAATTTTTCTTGAGGGATACACCCAGCGAACGGGTTTCGCCGTTTTGATGAATGCGCGGCACAACAATAGGTTGGGAAACGGTAGATGATGTACTGTGCGTTTTGTAGTTCAGTTGGCGGTTGCATTGCTCAAGCTGGATTTCCCATTGCTTATTGTACGGAGCAAGTTTAAGTGCGGTTTCTATGTATTCGTGTGCTTCGGGAAGATTACCAAGCTTCATATGGCATAAGCCGAGTTTGAAGTTGCTTTGGGGATGCTTCGGATTGTTTTTCACCGCCTCTTGAAAAAGGGTTAACGCTTGCAGCCATTGCTTGTTACCGTAAAAGCGAAGCCCTTGCTGATAAGAGCGGGGAGCAAAAATGTTATGCAGAAGATTCTTAAGTGTAGACATGAGAGTAAAATCACTGAGAAACGGTTTCGTAATGATTTAGTGCCTGCTCCAAACGAGAGCTGAGATTGGGGCTGACGGTATTTTTGTGACTTAATTTCTTGTATAAATAAATTAGCATTGCTTTATTATCAATGACTTCCATGTTCGGGGTGTCTAGTGCGCTGTCAAAGTCTATTTTAGGTGTGCGCCAATCGCCATAATTTTCAGTTAGATACTGGTCGTATGATGATGGAATTAAATAAGACCCTCCTAAAAACGGATGTGGAATTAATTTAAAGGGGGTATTGTGCCATTTGCTTTTACCACCAGCATGCCAGTAATCATCAGGAGTGCGATGATGAATGAATATATCGATGGTAATACCGTTAACATGCCTTACCACCAGTATTTCATGGCTATGATGGGGTAGTACATAAAAGCAACCACTATTTCTGAAGATATGAGAGAGCTGTTCTATGTTGTGGTTTTCCCATACTCCTATGTCGATGTCTTTGTCGTGACCCAAGAGTTTTCCTTCACGAATGCAGCCTAATAGGGTTCCGCTAATGAGAAAAAATATTATATTTGCTTTATCCAAACAATTTTTTAGATCACGTAAGGCTTGTTCTGCTAATAAGTCGGTATACTTTTTGGTTGATACTGGTGTTTGGATTATAGTTTTAGGGAGTTCATCCTTAAGTTTTTTGTAATAGTGGTTTTTCCACAAACTTAATGAAAAATCTATAAGGCCTGCTCGCTGAGCTGCATTTGTTATATGGGATACCAAATCATAAGGTAGAGGGCCCTCCTTCCATTCGGGGTAATGAAAAGTTAGCAAATCCTGATATCGGTCAAAAGAGTTTTTATCATTTACCAAATTGGATAAATGTTGCCATGTTTTCCTGCGATTCGTATATGTTAAAAGTTTTTCTAAGGTTTCCCATGCATCATCTGTTCTGTCGCTTCGGGCCAAAGTTTCAGCATATAAGTATGTAGCATCGGTATGCTTCGGATATGTCTGAAAAAAATTATGTAATGTTTGCATTGCATTCGGCAGATCATTTCGAAGCAATTGACTTTTGGCAAGAAATAATAAAAAAAAGGGTAAAGAATAGGCTTTTTCGCAACGAACTTTATGCTCAATAAGAGAATGCTCGGCATTTTGTAAATGTTTTGTTAGGATAAATGCTGAACGATATGCTGAAAATTTACCCCGTAAATCAGGCGGCAATTCGCGGAAAATGATGCCGAATTGATGTATAAAAATGGAGCGTGTGATTGCTTGATTAAGCGCCATCCATGCTTTTTTCATAATCCACTCAGACTAGTTTTAATTTGTGTCGTAGAAATACCAGCTGTCCGAGGAAGATAGACTACTTCACAATATTCTTTTAAGAAGTCAAATTTACCTTTCCAGTCATCACCGATAACGAATACATCAATTTCTCTTTCTTTTACATCGATGATTTTTTGTTCCCAATTGGTTTCTGGAATGACCTCATCTACATAGCGGATCGCTTCAAGAATATGCGCCCTTTCGCTATATGTATAAGTGCAGACTTTACCTTTGCCTAAATTAAACTCATCGGTAGAAACGGCAACGGTTAAATGATCACCCAATGCACGAGCGCGCTCTAACAAGCGAATATGACCATGATGTAATAAATCAAATGTTCCGTAAGTGATAACTTTTTTCATATAAGTCAATAGTTTAATTGTTAAAATAAATTGGCAAGTCTATATTTTTGTATAAATTAGTTATCAATACAACGACTTTAATAACTTTAGAAATATGAAATTATTAATTTGATAGAGTCAAAAACATTAGTCACTACACACAAGTGAAAGAATATATTCATGAATGGTGAATATCTGATAACAATTAATATATTTTTAAAGTAATGCCCGAATTCTTATCCTAAAGAACTTACCAAGTATAGATGTCGAGTATTTAAGAGAATAACTATCTACTACTAAATTTAGACCAGCCTGCTTAAGCTATGGGAATAGCATCAAAGGAAGCTTACTTTGATGCTAGGTTCTGAATATGTTTATTTCAAAACATCAAAGCAATTATTCAACGCGTGCGGTATTTGCTCTTGTTACTGGTTGCTAAGATGCTTTTTATTAAAATAATCTCGCAGAAAAATCCCCAATTGTGTTTGTTTTATGAATTTTTCCAAATCTTAATCAATTAGCAATTGTTATGTAAAAAGCGTATTTCTTTAAGAGTGTTGGTTCACTGAGGTGATAAATTTGCTTTTTACAAGCTTTGATAAATCATTTAAAATTCATTTGTTTATTATAACGAAATAATTCTATTTATGAAAGATAAATTTCCATTGGGCAGATTGGGCTTACTGGCTACATGTATGCTCAGTGCATGCAATATAGTGCCTTCTTCGGGTCCCAATACCAGTAAAGTAATCAGCTTGCAGAACCAACTGGCATCTGCGAAGGTTCCGGAGGTGTCTGTAGTGGAGGTGGATGAATTGGTCACTTCTGCTTTATATAAACAAAAAGTAGAACAATCTTTGTCGCAGCTCGGTGACGGGACGGGAGCTTTAGGGGCAGTTAATATTGGAGACATATTAGATATTACTATTTGGGAGGCTCCTCCCGCTTTGTTATTTGGAGGCCCTTTATCAGCAGCCGGCTCGGGTAGTGCCCAATTAACCAAGCTTCCGGAGCAGGTGGTAAATTCTCATGGCATGATCTCGGTTCCATTTGTCGGTGATGTTGCTGTGGCGGGGAAAACGCCATTTCAGATTCAGGAAAATATTGGTAGCCGTTTGAAAAAAATGGCTAATCAGCCCCAGGTAATAGTGCGCTTGTCACAAAATAATGCGGCTAATGTGTCGGTTATCCGTGCCGGTAATAGTGTACGCCTTCCAATAACACCTGCCGGAGAGAGAGTATTGGATGCAGTAGCGGCAGTAGGCGGGTCAACTGCTAATGTACAAGATACCAATGTTCAACTTACTCGAGGCAATCAGGTAAAAACGGTTGCACTTGAAGACTTGGTAGCCAATCCGCGTCAAAATGTGATGCTGCAAAAAGGTGATATAGTTACTTTAATTACTAACCCCTATACGTTTACTTCAATGGGTGCCGTGGGAAGAACCCAAGAGATCGGTTTTTCTGCAAAAGGTTTGTCTTTGGCTGAAGCCGTCGGCCGAATGGGAGGATTGCAGGATCGCCGTGCTGATGCGCGAGGTGTTTTTGTTTTCCGCTATACGCCTTTATTTGAATTGCCTGCGGATAAACAAGTAGTTTGGCAGGCAAAAGGTTATGCCTTGGATGCTGAGATCCCAGTTGTTTATCGGTTGAATTTAAGAGATGCGAATGCTTTATTCTGGATGCAACGGTTCCCGATTAAAAATAAAGATGTAGTGTATGTATCCAATGCGCCAATGGCAGAAGTGCAGAAATTCTTGCAGTTTGTATTCTCGCCTGTAGTTAACGGTGTAAACAGTATTGATGATTTGGGTAATTAATAAGGTAGCAGGGAAATGGCTGAACAAAAAATAGATACGGAAAATACCCAGGAATCGGAAAAAGAGGCAAAAGCAGAAGCGGCTAAACAAGCATATTCGGTAGATACACCCAAGAAATCGAGAAAAAACAAAAAATTTAAATTCAGTAAACTCTTTTGGGTTACCGTGATCATTCCTACAGCATGTTCATTAGTTTATTTCTCGGTTTGGGCGTCTGATCGCTACACTTCTGAATCAAGTTTTGTCGTACGTTCCCCTCATAATCAGGGTTCTGCAAGTGGATTGGGTGCCTTATTGCAGAATGCCGGATTTTCACGGGCGCAAGATGATACCTATACGGTACGCGAGTATATGAGTTCTCGTTCTGCGCTTGCGACTTTGGAAAAGTCGATGCCTATCCGCTCTTTTTATGAGAGCAAGGGCGATATTTTTAGCCGCTTCAATGGTTTTGGCTTGTTTGATAGTAATGAAGCGTTTTATCAATACTATAAAAACAAAGTCAATATCGCTTTTGATGCGGTCTCCGGTATTTCGACTTTAAGCGTGGAATCATTTGATGCAGGGGAATCGCAGCAGATTAATGCTGCACTATTGAGCCGTGGTGAGGAGCTTATCAATAAACTTAATGCGCGTGCGCGTAAGGACACCATTTCACAAGCAGAGCATAATGTGGCGGTGGCCGAAGAGCGAGTGAAGGCGGCTGCCGAAGATATGGCGGTTTATCGTACGCAAAATGGTATTTTTGATTTGAAAGCCCAATCGGAAGCACAGATGAGCTTGGTATCAAAACTCCAAGATGAGCTGATTGCTATTCAAACTCAATTGGATCAGGTTAAAGCGATTACCCCGGAAAACCCGCAAATTTCCGGTTTGCAGGCGCGTGAAAAAAGTTTGAAGCATGAAATCCGGCAGCAGATGCAAAGAATTTCGGGTGGCAGTAATAATTCGATTACGGCTCAAGCGGCGGCTTACCAGCGTTTATTCTTAGAAAATGAATTGGCGGAAAAACAATTGGCTGCAGCCATCGCTTCATTGGAAAGTGCCAAATCAGAAGCTGACCGGCAACAGCTTTATTTGGAAGTGGTATCACAGCCGAGCAAGCCGGATTTGGCTTTGAAGCCGCAGCGCTTCTATAACATCATTGCTACTTTGGTAATCGGACTAATGCTATATGGCATTATCAGCTTGCTGACGGCCAGTGTAAGAGAGCATAAGAACTGATGAAGGCTTTACACGAAACTTCGTTTAAAGAATCGTTGATGATTCAGATGAGGGTCATCGGCGCCTTACTGATGCGTGAAATCATCACTCGCTACGGAAGGAACAATATCGGCTTTTTGTGGCTGTTTATTGAACCGTTGATGATGACGATGTTTATTGTGATGATGTGGAAGTTTGCTCGTGCCGACCAGATTTCATCATTAAATATTGTTGCTTTTGTGCTCACCGGTTATCCGATGGCAATGATGTGGCGTAATGCTTCCAATCGGGCCATCGGCGCGATTTCGGGCAATATGAGCTTGCTTTATCACCGCAATGTTCGGGTTTTGGATACTATTTTTGCACGAGTGTTATTGGAGATAGCAGGCGCAACCATTGCGCAGATTGCCATCATGGCAGTATTGCTGGCTATGCGCTGGATCGAGTGGCCGGCAGATATTTTTTATATGTTACTGGCTTGGTTGCTGATGGCCTTATTTGCGTTGGGCTTGGGTTTGGTGATTTGCTCCATTGCTTTTAAATTTGATGCTTTCGGCAAGCTTTGGGGTACTTTTAGTTTTGTTATGCTGCCGCTTTCCGGTGCTTTCTTTTTTGTTTCCACCTTGCCGCAGCAGGCTCAGGAATATGTGTTGTGGATCCCGATGGTTCACGGTACGGAAATGTTCCGCCAAGGTTATTTCGGCAGCTCTATGCTGACCATGGAAAATCCATGGTATCTGCTGTTATGTGATTTGGTGTTGCTGTTTATCGGATTGGCGATGGTGGCCAAGTTTAGTAAAGGAGTGGAGCCGCAATGATTTCCGTTGAACAGGTATCTAAGCAATATCACACCCGCAACGGGTTGCGTACCGTTCTCAATAATATTAGCTTTGAACTCAAAAAAGGAGAGAAAGTAGGCATACTGGGTCGTAATGGTGCCGGTAAATCCACCTTAATCCGTTTGATGAGCGGTGTAGAGCCGCCCACTTCCGGTGAGATCAAACGCAGTATGAGTATCTCTTGGCCCTTGGCATTTAGCGGAGCGTTCCAAGGCAGTTTAACCGGTATGGATAATCTGCGTTTTATCTGTCGCATTTATAATGTGGATATAGACTACGTGAAAGCTTTTACGGAAGATTTTTCTGAGCTTGGACAATATCTATATGAACCGGTAAAACGTTATTCTTCCGGTATGAAAGCGCGCTTGGCTTTTGCTTTATCGCTGGCGGTGGAGTTTGATTGCTATTTGATTGATGAAGTCATCGCAGTGGGTGATGCGCGTTTTTCAGATAAATGCCGTTATGAATTGTTTGAGAAGCGCAAAGACCGTTCGATTATATTGGTATCACACAGCCCGAGCGCGATGAAACAGTATTGCGATAATGCCATGGTATTGGAAGCGGGGCATCTGTATCAGTTTGATAATATGGATGAAGCATATAAATACTATAACGCACAAATATAGATGATCGATGAACTGGCGATGTCTTGAGATTTTTGTTCCTCAATCATCGTTTTGGACAGCAATGTTTGAACAATTAAAAGTAAGGCGCTTGATTTGGTATCAAGCGCCTTTCCTTTTAGGCCGATTATTTTAAGTTTGTCGAAATCAGTTTCTTAGCTATAGTGGATTTAATTAACTTTCGATACAAGGCAGCAAGCCGTAGATAGTACAAGTAGTAAAGCAAGGCGTAGCAAGGCTGTAGCGAAAGTTAAGTTAATCCGCTATATATCTAATTTTCAGACAGGCATATTCCTCCTCTATGCCTGTCTGAAAACGCTCCGTATCTTTTTTATTTCTCCGCTCTAATGTCACTCAAATAAAACAGTATCTTCATTACTCCGGCCGATAGCGTTCATCGTAATTCCTGAATCCATATCATTTTTAATACCGTAAATCCGGAAAATAGTGTAAAACCAGCAAATTTCCTTCCAGGAATTGACGCATACCGGCAACGGTTTGCTGACCAATGAAAAACGACAGATTTCGATAACAACAGCGATCTTCCTCAAACGGAATAGTTCGCCCATACTCAGAAAGGAGCGCTATGCTGACCCTCTCAACCGAGCATATCCGTATGCGGCAGCAAGCAGCAAATAAAGAAGAAGCTTTGCAAATACTGGCTGATATTCTGGTGGCCGACGGCCTGACCATTCCCGAATATCTCAACGGCCTCAAAGCGCGCGAAGCGCAAACCAGCACTTATTTGGGGCAGGGCATCGCCATTCCGCACGGTACGCCCGAGTCGCGCAGTTCCATTCTCAATACCGGCGTGCGGCTGGTGCATTTCCCCGACGGCGTGTTGTGGGACGGCGAAAATCAAGCCTATCTGGCGGTGGTGATTGCGGCCAAGTCCGACGAACACCTGCAAATCCTGCAACTGTTAACCCGTGCCCTGTCTGAAAATGTCGGGCAGGCTTTGCGCAACGCGCAAACACCCGAACAGATTCTGAGCCTGCTCAATGCCGAACCCGACAGCCTGCTGCTGCACGAAAACCTGATGAGCGCCGGCGCCGATGCCGCCGACATCGATGATGTGCTGTATCAGGCTGCTGTTTTGTTGAAGAAGCAAAAAGTGGTGGCGCCGGGCTTTCTCAGCGCCCTGAAACCGCAAGATGCGGTGCAGCTGCAAGACGGCTTATGGTGTTTGACTGCGGAAGACGCGGTGTTACAGCCGGCGGTGGCGATTGTTAAGCTGAAAGAGCCGATACCGTTTCGCGACGGCAGTTTGTCGGCGCTGATATGTGTTGCCGCCAACGATAAGCTTGATTTGCAACGCCTCTCGCATTTGATGGATATGCTGTTTCAGCCCGAAGCGCTGCAAAACAGCGAATCACGCCGCGAATTGGCGCTGGCGGTGGGCGCGGAAACCGTGCCCGATTGGCAGTCGGCCGGCGTGGTATTGGCCAACGCCCACGGCCTGCACGCCCGCCCGGCCACGGCGCTTGCCAATGTGTGTAAAGAGTTTGACGGCGAAGTGAAAGTATCGCTGGACGGCGGCAGCTATGTTTCGGCTAAAAGCCTGACCAAATTATTGTCGCTGGGTGCCGAGCGCGGCCAAACCCTAACCTTTATCGCCGAGCCGGGCAGCGAGGCTGAAGCCGGTTTGCCGCAAATCATCCAAGCGGTGCGCAGCGGCTTGGGCGAAGAAGTGGAAGCCGTTGGAGAAGCCGCCCATGCCGCACCGGAAGCAGGCGGCAACGATGCCTTCGCCGTAGAAGTGGCCGCCCTGCAAGACGATGTGCGTAACCAAGGCGTGGCCGCATCGCCCGGATTGGCCGCCGGCAAAGCTTATCTGATGAAAGAGGTGGATTTCCACTATCCGCATACCGCCGAAGACAGCGAAGCCGAACGCGGCAAACTGCAACAAGCGGTAGCCGATGTGAAAGCGGAGTTGGCGCAAATGGTGGCTCAGGCCAAGTCGAAAGATATCCGCCAGATTTTCACCGCCCATGCCGCCTTGTTGGATGATCCCGATTTGCTGCAACAAGTCGATGCCGGCATCCGCCGGCAACTGAGTGCCGCCGCCGCTTGGCACAGCCACATCGAAGCGTTGGCCAAAGAGCAGGAAGCGTTGAACAACCCGCTGCTGGCCGGGCGTGCGGCCGATTTGCGCGATGTGGGCAATAAAGTGATGGCGCTGTTGTGTGGCGTAAAAGCGGCGGAAGAGCCGCAAGAGCCGTATATTCTGGTGATGGAAGACGTGGTACCCAGCGTGGTGGCGCGTTTGGATCAGCAAAAAGTGGCGGGTATTCTCACCGCTGCCGGCGGCGCCAGCTCGCACAGCGCGATTGTGGCGCGTGCGCTGGGTATTGCTGCCGTGGTCGGAGCCGGCGAAGCGGTATTGTCGTTGCCAGAAGGCAGCACGCTGCTGATTAACGGCGAAGACGGTGCGTTTTATCTGAATCCGGCGCAAAGCCGTATCGACGAAGCCATGCAGCAGCGCGCATTGATGCAGGAACAACGCAAACTGGCCGAGGCGCACTGTATGGAAGCGGCGGTAACGACCGACGGCCACAGGGTGGAAGTAGCAGCCAACCTCGGCAAGGTGGCCGATGCGGCCGGTGCGGTGCAGCGCGGTGCCGAAGCAGTCGGCCTGCTGCGTACCGAGTTGGTGTTTATGTCGCACACCAGCGCGCCCGATGAGGCACAGCAGGAAAAAGACTACCGCGTGGTATTCGATGCGATGGGAAGCCGCCCGGTGGTGGTGCGCACTTTGGATGTCGGCGGCGACAAACCGCTGCCTTATCTGCCGCTGCCGAAAGAGGATAACCCGTTTCTCGGCGAGCGCGGTTTGCGGATGACGCTGCGCCGCCCGCAATTGCTGCGCCAACAACTCTCTGCGCTGCTGAAAGCTGCCGACGGCCGCCCGCTGCGCATTATGTTCCCGATGGTTGGCCGCCTGGAAGAGTGGCACGCGGCCAAAGCGATACTCGATGATGCGCTGGCCGAAACGCCCTGCCCGAATTTGCAGGTAGGCATTATGGTGGAAGTGCCCTCTGTTGCGCTGATTGCCGAGCATCTGGCCAAAGAGGTCGATTTCTTCAGCATCGGTACCAACGACCTTACCCAATACGTTCTGGCCATCGACCGCGGCCACCCGATTCTTTCCGCCGAAGCCGACGGCCTGCACCCGAGCATTTTGCAGCTGATCAGTCAAACCGTTACTGCCGCACACCGCCACGGCAAATGGGTGGGCGTGTGCGGCGAATTGGCGGCAGACAGCAAAGCGGTGCCGATTCTGCTGGGTTTGGGTGTGGACGAATTAAGCGTTTCCGCCGGCAGCATTCCCTTGGTTAAAGCCCAAGTACGCCGTCTGAACACACGGGAATGCAAAGAATTGGCTGCCGAGGCACTCACTTGCGCCACGGCCGCCGAAGTACGTTCTTTGAGCAGCAGAAACGGATAAATCATGGCTAAATTTTTATGCGTTACGCTTAATCCGGCGATTGATTTCACCGTTTCGCTTGATATTCTGCAAATAGGTGCGGTCAACCGCCAGCAGGCGGCAGAGCAGCACGCCGCCGGCAAAGGCTTGAATGTGGCACAGATTCTGCGCGACTTGGGCCACAAAGTAACCGTATCCGGCTTTCTCGGCAACGGTAATGCCGGGCTGTTCCGGCAACATTTCGAGAGCCAAGGCTTTCGCGACGAATTTGTTTATGTAAGCGGCGAAACCCGTCTCAACGTCAAAATCGCCGAAGAAAGCGGCCGTATGACCGACATCAACGGCAAAGGCTTTATTGTTGGCGATGCCGATAAAGCAGCCTTGTCAGCCAAAATCGCGCCCTTGGCGGCAGAAGCGGACTACGTAGCGGTGTGCGGCAGCCTGCCGCAACAGTTTTCTCCTGAAGACTTGCAAGACTTATTGGCCTGTCTGAAAAAAGCCAATCCTAAGTTGGCTATCGATACCAGCGGCGCGGCATTGGCGGCGGCAGTGGCGTGTTCGCCGTTTTTAATCAAACCCAACAGCGAAGAGTTGCAAGAGAGCTTCGGGCTTGCGGCCGGCACCACCGAAGAGCAGGCGCAAGCCTTGGCCAACTTGCCGCAGCCGGTAGAGCATCTGGTGCTCTCGATGGGTGAAAACGGCGTGAATTGGTGGCATCAAGGCCGCTGCCTGCACGCCGGTGCCGCACCGGTTGAGGTAAAAAGCACGGTCGGCGCCGGCGATACGCTGCTGGCCGGTATATTGCACGGCCTCGCTTCGGGCCACAGCCCCGAAGAAACCCTGCAAACCGCCGCCGCGCTGGCTGCCCATGCGGTTAGCCAAATCGGTTTCGGCATACCTGATCAAGAGCGTTTATTGGCATTAAAACAACATATTTCTATTCAAAAATAGTGGATTCAATTAATTTTCGATACAAGGCAGCAAGCCGCAGACAGTACAGGTAGTACGGCAAGGCGCAGCAACGCCGTAGCGAAAGTTAAGGGAATCCACTCAAGAGAAGGATTTCGCATCATGAGCACCTCAGTTTTATTCATTCCCAACCACCCGGCCAAGGCTGCCAACGCGTTGATTCTGGCGCGCAAACTGGCTTCACTGGCGCAGGAAAAAGGCTTGCGCGCCGAAGTGGCGGCTTTGTCTGACGCCGCCGCCGGTGATTTTTCCCGCATCGTATTTGTCGGCCAACTGCCGGAACAGATAGGCGCATTTCCGGCCGACCGCATCGCCGTGGCCGGTTTGCAGGAAGTCAGTGAGAACACCGCCGCCGCATTGCAGCGCGTGTTGGACGAAAGCGGTAGCGCTGCCCAATCTTCCGCCGCCGCACCTGCCGCAGCCCCTGCTGCCGGCGCTACCGCAGTTTCCGCTGCCGGTAAGCCGCTGCATTTTGTTGCCATCACCGCCTGCCCCACCGGTGTGGCGCATACCTTTATGGCCGCAGACGCGCTCAAACAAGGTGCGGCCAAATTGGGCTACACCATCGATGTGGAAACCCAAGGTTCCGTCGGTGCCAAAAGCATTTTGAGCGAGGAATCGATTGCGCGTGCCGATTATGTGATTCTGGCTACCGATATCGAAGTGGATACCTCGCGTTTTGCCGGCAAAAAAGTCTACCGCTGCCCCACCGGTTTTGCCTTGAAGCAAACCGACAAAGCGTTTGCCGAAGCCGTTGCCAACGCCCGTATTCAAGGCGGAGCCGCAGCGTCCGGCCAAACGGCCGCCGCTCCGGCCAAAGAAAAATCCGGATTCTACAAACACCTGCTCACCGGCGTATCGTTTATGCTGCCACTGGTGGTGGCCGGCGGTTTGCTGATTGCCATGTCGTTTATCTTCGGCATCAACGCCTTTGAAGAAAAAGGCTCGCTGGCCGCCGTGTTGATGGAAACCGGCAAAGCCGCCTTCGGCCTGATGGTGCCGATTCTGGCGGGTTATATCGCCTATTCGATTGCCGACCGCCCGGGCCTTGCGCCCGGCTTAATCGGCGGTGCGCTGGCGGTGCAACTGCAATCGGGCTTTTTGGGCGGCATCGTTGCCGGTTTCCTTGCCGGTTATCTGGCGCTGCTGTTGGTCAAACACATCAAGCTGCCCGTAACCATGGAAGCCTTGAAGCCGATTCTGATTGTTCCCCTAATCAGCTCGTTGGCAGTCGGCCTGATTATGTTCTATATCGTCGGAGAGCCGGTGGCGCAACTGTTTGCCGCCATGAATAACTTCCTCACCAGCATGGGCACGGCCAACGCGGTTCTGCTCGGTGTGATTATCGGTGCGATGATGTGCGTAGACTTGGGCGGCCCCATCAACAAAGCGGCCTACACTTTCTCGGTAGGCCTCTTGACCACGCAAAACTACTTCCCGATGGCCGCCGCCATGGCCGGCGGCATGGTGCCCGCCATCGGCATCGCGATTGCCACCATGCTGGCCAAACGCAAGTTCACCGAAAGCGAAGTGAGCGCCGGCAAAGCCTCTTTTGTGCTCGGCTTGTGCTTTATTTCGGAAGGTGCGATTCCGTTTGCCGCCCGCGACCCGATGCGCGTGATTCCCTGCTGTATCGCCGGCGGCGCACTCACCGGCGCACTGGTGGCACTATTTCAAAACGAATTGCATGCACCGCACGGCGGCATCTTCGTGTTGCTGATTCCGAACGCCATCAACAAACCCATTATGTATCTGCTCGCCATCGCCGCCGGCAGCCTGCTCACGGGCGTATTGTATGCGGTATTGAAGCGCAAAGACCAAGCCGCAGCAGTAGCGCCCGCTGCCGAAACGGTAGCCGGTTAATCTTTTGTTTCTACATAATATTTAGGCCGGGTGCTATACCCGGCTTTTTGTATCTATAAGCGGATTAACTTAACTTCCGCTACGGCGTTGCTGCGCCTTGTCGTACTACTTGTACTGTCTGCGGCTTGCTGACTTGTATCGAAAGTTAATTTAATCCGCTATACTTTTTCTTCAGCTTATTGATTATGACGATATGGGCAGGCGAGATGGTTTTCGCAACAAAATGCCTGTCTGAAAACATTTTTTCAGACAGGCATTTTGTTTGCAAATCGCTTTACAACTTAGGATCCACCAACATCACCCGCGCGTTTTGGTTGGACCACAGCAGTTTGGCGGTTTGCCGCAAGCGGGTTTGGATAACGGTGCGGTGCAGCTCGGGCAGGCGGCTGAGGTAGCGGGCGTCGCCGTAGCGGCGGTGGCTGGCGGCCAGCCGTTCCAACCAGATTTCGGGATCCTGCTGCCGCTTGGCTTCCTGTTCGATAAACAGGCGTTGCAGATTATCGGCCTCGGCCTTGCTGATGTTTTCCGGCAGACGGGAGAGCACTTCCTGCGCGGTTTGCCAGGCTTCGGCGGCTTTTTCGGGCGCGGTGCTGAAATAGAGGTTGCTTTCCACACGGTTGTAAACCGGCTGCGGCAGCGCGGTAAAACGGGCACCGTAAGCGCTTTGGTGGCGGCTGCGCAATTCGTCTTTCAGACGGGCATTGGCAAGGTTGACCAACAGCGGAATCTGTTCGGAAGTGTCGGGCGTCCAATCGTAAAACGGCTGCCATGACCAGGCGTTGACATCGGTGCCGTCGGTATCGTTGATGTTGACGCGACGCAGGGTGGCACCTTCCAGCAGCGGCAGGGTACGGCCGGCGGTTTGCCGGCGCGGAATGTCGGCCAGATACTGGGTGAGCAGCGGTTTGAGTTTTTCCGGCGGCAGGTTGCTGACAAGGTAATAGGTAACCGGCGTTGCGGCCAGTTGCCGCCATTGTTGCAGCAAATCGTTTTGGTTGAGTGCGCGGATTTCGTTGCTGTTGTAGGCGCGTGTTTCGGTTTGGCCGTAGCGCAGGATTTCCAGTTCCTGCTCGAGGCGGCCGGGCAGCGATTGCAGAAACACCGGCTGGCGCACCGCGGCGGTTTCCAGCGCGGCCTGCCAGTTGTCGGCGGTGGGCGCGGTTTGGCGGCTGCGATAGAGTTGCAACAGGGCTTCCAGCCGGTTTTGCGGCGCGCGGGCATCGGTGCTTTGGCGGTTGTTGTCCAGCTGGTAGTTGAGGCGGATGCCTTCTTGCTGCTGCCATTGTCTGAAAGATGTTTCGCTGAAGCCGGCGGGTGCCGAGCGGTTGATGATGTCTGCCGCCAGCTGCGCCTGCCATGCGCCGGCACCGCTTTGCAGGTAGCCTGTATCGGCTATGGCTTTGAAGTAAATGTACGGCCCGGCCACGGCTTTTTGCAGCAGTACTGCTTTGTCGCCGTTACCGAAATTTAAATAAGTGACTTTGTTTTCCGGGTCGAAACCTTCTGATAACAGCGTACCTTGCCCTTTGTGTACGGCAAAGGTGGCCGCGGCGGCGGGCGGTTTTTCCGGCATGGGGCGGGTAGGCGTGGATTTTTTAGTTGTAGTGTGTGGCGCACGCGCTGGCTGTTCGGCGGCTAATAGACTCTGCGGAGCTTGAATCAGCGTGAGTTGGTCGGGAGCATCCAGCCATTCGGCGATGCGGCGGTTCACCGCCTCGGCGCTGACTTGGTAGAGCCGGCTGCGTTCCTGTGTCCGCCGCTCGGCCGACGGGGCGGGTTTGCCTGCCAATACGGTTTCATCGGCCAGCTCGATGATTTTCAGCATGTCGTCGGGCAAGGGCTCGCTTTGCAGATGACGGTGCAAGACTTTGCGGTAGGCGGCGATTTCTTCCACGCCGGCGGGTTGTTGCCGGATTTGCCCGACGAGCTGCTTCAGTTTAGCCAAGCTGTCTTGATGTTGGCCGGCTTCGGAATCGGCGTAAAAACCAAGCGAACCGGTTTGATTGCCGATGTCGCCGAGTTTGAGGCTGACTGCCGCGCCGGATTGTTGCAGGCGCTTGTGAATGATGTGGGCGGCGAAATTGTCGAGCAGACGCGGATAATCGCCGGAAGCGTCGGGCGCTTGCGAAGCGGCGTTGCCGAAGCGGAAAATCAGCGCGACTTTGCTCTCGCTGTTGTCGGGGTCTTGCAGATAGCCGGTGTGCGGCGCTTGTGAGAGCTTGGGTTCGTATTCTGCGGCCTTACGCACCGGCAGTTGCACGGTATTCAGGCTGCCCAAGTTGGCGCGGATTTGGGCGGCGGTTTTTTGAGGATCGAGTTTGCCGATAACCACCAAAACCGCGTTGTTGCTGGCGTACCATTTTCGGTGGAAACGGGAGGCGGTGTCGGCACTCGCGCTTTCGATGGCGGTTTTGCTGCCGATGGGCGCATAGCGGGCGCTGCGCGAACCGCTGTAAAGCAGCGCATGATGCTGCTGGTTGAGCCGGTTGGATACGGTTTGCTGTTGCCGCCATTCACCCAATACCACTTGCCGTTCGCGCGTCCAGTCGGCAGGGGAAAACTGCTGGGCACTTAATATCTGGCGGTATACGGCCAGCGCGTCGTCCAGCTGACGCACGCCTTGCGGCGGAATCAGCATATAACGGGTGTTGCGGTAGCCGGTGAGCGCGTTGTAATGGCGGCCCATCTGCCAGCCTTTTTCGTTCAGATGGGCGCTCAAACCTTTGGGATAGGTGGGGGAAGTTTGAAACACCAAGTGTTCGGTAATGTGGGCGATGCCTTCTTCGCCGGCGTTTTCGTCGGCGGTGCCGGCACCGATTTGCAGGCGCAGCGCCAGCCGCTGGCCGGCGGCGGGAACGTTGAAAATATGGTAAACCAAGCCGTTATCGAGCTTGCCTTCGATATGCTGGGTTTGGGCCGCGCGAACGGTAACGGCGGCCGATAGGGCTGTGCAAAGCAGCAGGAGGCGGATAAGCGGCATGGTAATGTGTCTGGATTAAGGCGCATCTGCTGAAGCAGCGGCGTTTTTTATCGGAGGCTGCGGTTGTGTTTTATTGTGATAATCAACCGCTTGCATATTATAGTTATGCAACAGGGAGATAGAGAAGCGAAGATGGGTAGATTTACATCGGCCCAACGAAATTTTATACAGGAATGTAACGGAAAATGCCTGTCTGAAAGTTTTCAGACAGGCATTCGCCATATATTGCGGCTTAGGGAACGGCCAATACCGCGCAATTACACAAATCGTCGCTTTCGAAGCGGGTGGTTTCGCCGGCCTTCAATCCGGGTACCGGAAACAGGCGTACGGTGAGAGGTTTGTTTAGGCGGAAGGCCATGGTGCCGGTATCGCGCACGATGTCGGCGATTTTTTCCGGCGGGGTGTCTCCTTCGATGGGTACGGTATCCAAGCCGATACCGCAGACGCTGCTGTAGGTGAGCAGGGCGCGGATGTCGAACTGTTGTTTACGGGTGGCCTCTGCCAAGCCGCTATCTTCGGTAACGGCCAGCATCAGGCCGGAAAAGCCGACAGCATTGACACGGTGGAGTGATTTGAACACGCGGGTCAGCAGGGCGGAGGCTTCGACGGTGCCGGCAGCTCCGAAATAGGGTACGCGCAACAAACGGTAGATTTCTACCATGGAGGTGCAGTTTTTCGACGGTGCGGCGGAAGTGTCCATACCGGCATAATGCCAGCCGTTGGCCAGCGGAGTGGCGGCGATGCAGGCTTGGATGTGGTCGACGTGATATTGCAAGGCTTCGCTCATGGCCTCAAAGGCGGCTTGGTAGTAAGCGGCGTGTTCCGCCGGCTGGTTGTTTAGCTTATGCAGTGCAGCGACAAGCAGGTCGGGTGTTTCAAGACCGACGACCAAGGCTTTGCCCGCTTCGGAGCGATGATAGCCGGCGGGGAAGTAGGGAATCAGCGGCGCGCAGTTGAAGTTGACGGTGAAGTTGAAATTACCTTCGCCGCGCGGGGTGATGCGGGCGATTTGCCTGATGGCATCGGTGCAGTGCCGGATAAGGGTATTGTTGAGAAAGCCGTGTTCGTCGGTTTCGATGTTTACACAGGCGTTGCACAGATCGCCGTAGTTTTTGATCAGTTCGGGCAGCAGGGCGATTTCTTGTGCGTTTCGGGCTTCGCCGACGGCAAAACGGATGCGCAGGCCGTTTCGGTTGATGCGGGTGAGGATTTCCTGAATTTTGGCCAGCCCTTGGGCGGCCGTTTCGATGCTGCCGGTATCCAGATATTCGCCGAACGGGTTGGATACGATGCGGACGGATTGCACGGTGTAACCTTGTTGGTCGAACGCGGCGGCCAAGCGGTCGCATTGCTCTTTGGCTTCGGTCAGAACTGCTTCCCAAGCGGAACTGTCGGGCGTGAGGGTAGTGAAGGCAGTAACGGCGCGTACGCGACATAATTCGTTATTGTGTAGGTTCATTTTGGTTTTTTTCCTTGCTTGCGGATGGGAAAAGGAAAATGCCTGTCTGAAAAAGGTTTTCAGACAGACATCAATATGTTTAATAACGGTAAGCGGCCAGTTTGCGTTTGATTTCCGGCAGGGCGGCGCGTGCGGCCTGTTCGCCCAGTTTGATTGCTTGCGCTTTCTGGTCGAAGCCGCCGACCGACCCCAGTTGCTGTACCGCCGGTTTGATGACGACGTTGGCCTGGCGCAGTTGGTATTCCAGCGCGGGGGCGCTCATGATGTTGAGGCTCTGATCGAGATAGGAAAAGAAGCCGGAGTCGCCGGCCAGTTTGGCGGGACGGGCGGAGATGTCGACCGCGATGACGAAGTTGGCACCCTGCGCGCGCGCGGAGGTTACCGGCACCGGCTCGGACAGGCCGCCGTCGACATATTTGTGTTTGCCGATAACGGTGGGTTGGAACACGTTGGGAATGCTGGCCGAGGCGCGTACGGCGACGCCGGTGTTGCCGCGGTTGAAGGCCACGGCTTTGCCGGTGTTGAAATCGGTGGCGACGGCGGCGAATTTAAGCGGCAGCTGTTGCAGTTGGCGGTTGCCGACTTTTTGGTTGATATAGCTTTGCAGTTTTTCGCCTTTGATAAAGCCGCTGGTGGAGAGGGTAAGGTCGACCAGATCGGCTTTGCCGAGAATTTCGGCTTCCAGTTCCAGACGGTCGGGCGACATGCCGGAGGCGTACAGGCTGCCGACGATGGCGCCGGCGCTGGTGCCGGTAACCACTTTCACCGGAATGCCGGCTTCGCGCAATACTTTAATCACGCCGATGTGGGCGAAACCTTTGGATGCGCCGCCGCCCAGTGCCAAGCCGATGGTGGCGGCCGGTTTGGTTTGGGTTTGCACCGGCGGTTGTTTGGGGGTGCCGGTGGCGGAGCAGGCGGCCAAGAAGAGGGTGGCTGCGGCGGCTAACAAGTTGCGGCGGGAAAGAGTGGGGCGCATGGCTGGTTTCCTTTGTGCTTATATTTTGCCAAGAATAAAGGGCTAGCTGTCGGCTGGATTCGGCCTTTTGGGGAAAAACTGTACCGGGCTTTCGCCTGCGGGCAGTTGCCGTTTTTTCACGGCATGGCCGAATACGGTTTCCAATACGATGCCCGGCAAGCGCTGTTGGGCAAACAGGGTGTCGACCGCTTTGCGGGCGGCGGCTTCGTCGTGAAAACGCAGCGAAGCCCATAAGCCCAGCGTTTCCATGTCTTGCCAGAAGGTTTCGGCGCTGCGGTAGTTTAATTCCAGTTTGGCGGTATCCATCACCGGGTCGTAAAAGCCGTGATGGAACAGCATATCGCCCAAGTCGTGCATATCGAAGAGGCGCGGCGCTTCGCTCGCTATGCCTTGTTGGGCGAGCAGGCGGCGCAAGTCTTGCAGGCTGTCGATGCCGAAATGGGTGAAGAACAGCAGGCCGTCGGTTTTCAGGGCATGCGCCCAGTTGTCGAATACCCGGGTAGGCTCTTCGGCCATAATCAGGCTGAGGTTGGCCCACAGCATGTCGCAGCAGGCTTCCGGTAGCGGGGCTTCCAGCGCTTGCTGATGTTGGGCGACGGTTTTGCCGGCGAGTTTGGCCAAGAGGCCGCTTTTGCGGCCTGCGGCGGCGGCTTGCAGAAAATCGGCGCGCGGGTCGTATTCGCTGAAAACGGCTTTCGGGTAGCGCGCGGCCAGCAGGCGGCGGCTTTCGTCGGCGTCGGCGCCAATCAGCAAAATCTGCTGCGGCGTGCGGGTAACGATGGCCAGCCGCTCGTCGGTTTGGCGGGCCAGATGGCGGTGGATCTGCCAGCGGTCGGATGGATGATTCATGGTCAGTAGGTTTTTTCAGACAGGCATATTTTCAGACAGGCATACCGGATACAAAGCTTGATAAGTATGCCTGTCTGAACGGTTAGGATGCGAAAAACGGATGCAATAATGCGCTAAATTGTGCCCGGTGGCTTAAAAACGGTGCGTGCGCCGCTTGGGGAATGATGTGCAGGGCGGCATCGGGCAGTTGCCGCGCCAGATAGTCGCCCATGCGCGGCGGGGTAATGGTGTCTTTGTCGCCATAAACCAGCAGCACCGGCTGTCGGATGTCGGGCAGGAAAGGCCGGGCATCGGCGGCGCTCAAGGCTGCAAGCGCGGTTTCCAGCGCGGCCGGGGTGCCGTGTTTCACGATGTCGGGCAATATGGCGTGCATCAGCGGTCGCGCTTCTTTGGCATAGAGAAACTGCAATTCGAGAAACTGGCGCATATATTTCTGGTAATCCTGGCGGAACAGTGTAATCATTTTGCCCAGCGCCGGATTGCTTAAGCCTTCGGGATAATCGGGCGCGGCCAGGAATTTGGCGAAGCTGGCGGTTAAGCACAGTTTGCGTACTTTTTGCGGATGGCGGTGCGCCAAGTGGAGCGCTACTAAGCCGCCGAGCGACCAGCCGAGCAAATCTGCCGGTTCGCCATCGTCTATTTCTGCGGCCAATGCATCGGCGGTGGCGGTGATGTCGAAGGCACCGTTATCAGGCGATGCGCCGTGGCCGGGCAAATCGGGCGTGCGGATGCGCCAGTTTTCAGGCAGGCTTTCGCGCAAAGGGTCGAACACGCGGCCGTTGGCGGCCCAGCCGTGGATCATCATAATATTTTTTGCGGGGATACTCATGAAAATGCTTTCGTTTCGGCGGCTGCCGGCCACACCGGCCAGCTGCTTATTATGCCATGCTTTGTGCCCGCCTTCGACCGCAGAGGGGTTATGCGGCGGCTGTTTGCGCGATTTGCAGCAGTTGGCGGTGCGCACTGAAGACGTTTGCCCGCGTTGCGCCGGTGTGAGCAGCGGCGGGGCGTTGTGCGGACAATGCCAGCAAAAAGCGCCGCCGTTTGATGCGTTGTGGACTTCGGTTTATTATCAGCCGCCGGTGAGCGGCGTGCTGCACAGCTTCAAACACCTGCGCGATATTTCACTGGCCGCGCCGCTGGCCGTGCTGATGAAAAGCCTGCCGCCGCCTTGGTTGGCCGAACAAGATTTCGATTGGGTGCTGGCCATGCCTTTGAGCCGCGAGCGGAGGCTGTTCCGCGGATTCAACCAATGTGAGGAATTGCTGCGGCTGTTGGCTGCGGATTTTGCTTGGCGGCCGGTGCCGCAAAGTGCGGTTTACCGCCGGTTTGCTCCGCCGCAGAGTACCTTGGCGGCCGAAGAGCGGCGGCGAAATGTACGCGGGATATTTGAGACGGTCGGGAACTTTAATAATTGTAAAGTGTTGTTAATCGATGACGTGACCACCAGCGGCGAGACGCTGGGCGAATTATCCCGAACGCTAAAAAAGGCGGGGGCTTGCAGCGTTTTTGCCTGGACGCTGGCCAGCGCTAAAATGAAAAAGTTTTGATTAACTAAGAACTTATCTATATAGTTCTGGTCTGAGGTTTGCTAAAGATATGTTTACCGTAGTGTTATACCAGCCCGAAATTCCCCCGAATACGGGCAATATTATCCGCCTCTGCGCCAATACCGGCGCAGATTTGCATCTGGTAAAACCGCTGGGTTTTCCGCTCGATTCCGCCAAAATGCGGCGGGCGGGTTTGGATTACCACGAATTTGCCAAAGTAGTGGTACACGAAAATTTTGACGGTTGCCTAACCGCCTTGGCCGGCCGCCGTATTTTTGCGCTGACCACCAAAGGCAGCAGCCGTTACGATTGTGCAGAATTCCGGCACGGCGACGTATTTTTATTCGGCCCCGAAACCCGCGGCCTGCCCGCCGAGATTCTGGAGAGCCTTCCCGCAAGCCAAAAACTGCGCCTACCGATGACCGAAGGCAGCAGAAGCATGAATTTATCGAATACCGTTGCGGTGATGCTGTTTGAAGCATGGCGGCAAAACGGTTTTGCACAAGGCGCATAAATGCCTGTCTGAAAAGAAGGTTGATAAACCGATTCCTATTCGACAGGTGAAATTTTGCTGGTTTGCAGCAGAATTTCAAAAAGAATATTTTAAACTCAAGAATAGGAATTGGTTTTGACTAAAGCGAAAAAGACTTTATTTATCGGAATGGTAGCTGCCGCCGCAGCCCTGACTTCAACCTCAGCCTTTGCCGACGCCGTGGTGCGTACCGAGCCCTTGAATCGCTCGGCCAATATGACTTACAAAGTCGCCGGCAAACGTTATTATCCCGCTAAACAAGTAGAAGCTTTCAGCCAAACAGGTCAAGCATCTTGGTACGGCCCCGGATTCCACGGCCGTAAAACCGCCAGCGGCGAGCGTTTCGATATGCACGCTTATACCGCCGCCCACAAAACCCTGCCCATCCCCAGCTATGCGAAAGTTACCAATCTTTCCAACGGCAAAAGCGTGATTGTACGCATCAACGACCGCGGCCCGTTCCATGGCGACCGTGTAATCGATTTGTCTAAGGGTGCGGCCAAAAAAATCGGTTTCTCCGGCGTGGCCAATGTGCGCGTCGAGCAGATTATTCCGAACCAAACCCAGATTTAAGTTTTCCGGCAAAACGGCCTGTGCTGAAAAGTACAGGCCGTTTTTTTGATTTTGGTAACAGTTGTTATTCAGGTCTGTCTGAAAATATTTTCAGACAGGCCATGTACGGTGTTACCAGTTAAACAATACCAAACTCAGAGCGATTACCGCCATACCCGAGGTGAGGCCGTATACCGTTTCATGCCCTTTGGCGTAACGCTTGGCTGCCGGTAGCAGCTCGTCCAGTGCCAGAAACACCATTGCGCCGGCAATCAGGCCGAATACCGCGCCGAATACCGGCGGCGAGAGAAAAGGTTTGAGCAGAAAATAGCCCAATACCGCACCCAACGGTTCGGCCAGCCCCGAAATACAGCAGGCGATGACCGTCCACCATTTTTTGCGGGTGGCAAAATACACCGGCGCGGCGATCGAAATACCTTCGGGGATATTATGAATGGCGATTGCCAGTGCCAACGGCGCCCCGACCGCCGGATTCTCCAGAGTGGCAAAAAAAGTAGCCAGTCCTTCGGGAAAATTGTGGGCGGTAATCGCCAGTGCCGACATCAGCCCGATGCGGGCAATATGCTGGCGGGAGTGTTCGGCAAACTGTGGATCTTGGGGATCGAGCGAACCATGCGGATTGGGCACCAAGCGGTCGATTAAAGCCACCAGTGCCAAACCGGCCAGAAAAGCCAGTGTGGCCGCTGCCATCCCCATACTTTGGCCGTAGGCTTCGCTAAACGCGTCTTGAGCTTTGGTGAAAATCTCGGTGAGTGATACGTAAACCATTGCGCCGCCGGCAAAGGCCAGCCCGAAAGAGAGCATGCGCGGATTGGGTGTTTTGGAAAAAAATATCAATATGCTGCCCAATACGGTAGCCAGCCCGGCGGCCAAGGTAATGCCGAAGGCGACGGTTAGGTTGTATAAGCTGACAGTCATGGTTATCTGCTCTGAAGAAAAAAGTAGATTGAGACCTTTGCAAAACCCCCATCTGCGGCGCATTTCTGCGTTGTGTGCTGCTCGCTCGCTTGCCTAACTCTATGTTATGTCTGCGCTCGCTGCGCTGCTACGCCTTGAACTGCATCCACATCTGTGGGTTTTGCAAAGGTCTCAGATTAGCATATTTTTAATAAAAGAGAATTATTATCAATAATAAAAGTTATTAAAGAAGCGGCAGGGAGCAAACCGCAGATGAGCTATTTTTCAGACAGGCATTTTTTCATCCGGGGTTGGGACGTATCTTCAGAAGATTTATCCTAACTTGATCGAAAATTATTTTTATCATCAGGGAGTGATTCATAGCTATCCGCTAAATGACGGGACACCACTTGCGCGGATGACACGTGATAGCCGATTTGTTATAGTCGCAGCATTTTTCCCACCCTTTTGCAAGGATCAGCATGATTAGCAGACTCAGCGGACGGCTCGTTGAAAAACATCCGCCGCAAATCGTGATAGACGTTAACGGCGTGGGCTATGAAGTGGACGTTTCCATGCAGACTTTCTATTCATTGCCGGCGCTGAACGAGGCGGTGCAGCTATATACCCAGTTGGTGGTGCGGGAAGACGCCCATTTGCTGTTTGGTTTTGCCACTGCCGCCGAACGCGCCACTTTCCGGCAATTGGTGAAGGTAAGCGGCATCGGTGCCAAAACCGCGCTGGGAATATTGAGCGCGATGAATGCGGATGAGTTGGCAGAGGCGGTGGCGCAAGAGGATGTGAAACGGCTCTCTTCTGCACCGGGTATCGGTAAGAAAACCGCCGAACGCATGATTTTGGAATTACGCGGCAAGTTGGTGGCGGAAAGCAGCGGCAGCGGCCTGTTTGCGCCGGCAGCGGCGGCTGATGAAAGTGAAGATATTGTGCATACCTTGCTGGCGCTGGGTTATAACGAGCGTGAGGCGAAGACGGCGGTAAAAGGTATTCCGGCCGGTACCGATGTGAGCGAAGGGGTGCGGTTGGCGTTGAAAAATCTGTTGAAATAACGGGGATGCCTTGTCTCAAACGAAATACGGCCGCCGCCGCTTTACCTCGCCGGATTCAACGCAGGATGCAGCCGTTTTTTCGGTCTGTCGCCCATTTCGGATAGGCGGGCTTGTTATAGTGAAAGAAGCTATATTTGGGATAATGAGGTTGGCTTCGAACAGCCAATGCCTGTCTGAAAGATCTTGAGAGCCAATGTTTCGGATGAGATAAAGGCAGAAAATCACATTCCTGCAAAATAAGGAGTCTTTTGCGTTGATATTTTTCTCTCGTGCTTTCCTTGTGTGAAACAGAGTATCCCTCCCCTTTCCCTTCTTCTGAGTTGCTTTTCCCTGTAAAATCCGACTATTCCCACTACTACCCTGCAGCCTGCGCACTGATTGTGGCAGACTGTTATGGATATTTAAAGAAGAATAAAGATGCTCAACAAAATCTTTTCTTGGTTCGAATCGCGTATCGAACCCTATCCCGACACCGCACCGAAAACGCCGGAAAAAGGCCTGTGGCGCTTTATCTGGAGCAGTATAGAAGGTATGCGCCGTTGGATTGTGGTGCTGGCGGTCTTCTCAGCCGGCATCGGCATCATGGAAGCCTTGCTGTTTCAATTTATGGGCAAAGTGGTCGACTGGCTGACCCATTACACGCCGCAGGCGCTGATGGGCGAAAAGGGCTGGGCATTGGCCGGAATGGCGCTGATGCTGGTGTTTTTCATCGTTTGGCGCTTCTTTACCGATACCGTGCGCTTGCAGACGCTGCAAGGTGTGTTTCCGATGCGCTTGCGCTGGAACTTCCACCGCCTGATGCTGGGGCAGAGCCTGAGCTTTTATCAGGACGAATTTGCCGGACGGGTATCGGCCAAGGTGATGCAAACCGCTTTGGCGGTGCGCGAAGTGGTGATGACGGTGGCCGACATGGTGGTGTATGTGTTGGTGTATTTCATTACCACCGGCGTGATTCTGGCGGCGTTGGATGGTTGGCTGCTGCTGCCGTTTGTCGGTTGGGCGGTGTTGTTCGGCCTGACCATGCGCCTGCTTATTCCCAGATTGGCAAAAACGGCGCAACGCCAAGCGGATGCCCGTTCGCTGATGACCGGCCGCATTACCGATGCGTATTCCAATATCACCACGGTGAAGCTGTTTTCCCACGGCGCGCGCGAAGCGCGTTATGCGCGCGAATCGATGCAGGAATTTATGCAGACGGTGCATGCGCAAATGCGTCTGGCCAGCCTGCTGGATTTTTGCACTTTTGCGGTCAATGCCTTGCTGATTTTGAGTACGACCGCGCTGGGTATTGGCTTGTGGCTCAACGGCCAAGTCGGTGTCGGCGCGGTGGCGGTGGCCACTACTATGGCGCTGCGCTTAAACGGTTTGTCGCAATACATTATGTGGCAGTCGGCCATGCTGTTTGAAAATATCGGTACGGTAAACGACGGTATGGCGACGTTGTCCAAATCGCAAACCATTCTGGACAAACCCGGCGCATTACCATTGAAAGTGGAAAAAGGCGAAATCAATTTCGAGCATGTCGATTTCTCTTACGAATCGGGCAAGCCGCTGCTCAACGGCTTTAATCTGACCATCAAGCCCGGCGAGAAAGTCGGCTTGATCGGCCGCAGCGGGGCGGGCAAGTCCACCATCGTGAATCTGCTGTTGCGTTTTTATGAACCGCAAAGCGGCAAAATCTGCATAGACGGCCAGAATATCAATGAGATCACCCAAGAGAGCCTGCGTGCACAAATCGGTTTGGTCACTCAAGATACCAGCCTGTTGCACCGCTCCGTGCGCGATAATATCGTTTACGGCCGGCCGGATGCCGGCGAGGAAGAAATGATCCAAGCCGCCCAGCGTGCCGAAGCCGCCGATTTTATTCCGCAACTTTCCGATGCCAAAGGGCGCACCGGCTATGATGCCCATGTCGGCGAGCGCGGCGTGAAACTTTCCGGCGGCCAGCGCCAGCGTATCGCCATTGCTCGCGTGATGCTGAAAGATGCGCCGATCCTGTTGCTCGATGAAGCCACCAGCGCGCTCGATTCCGAAGTGGAAGCCGCGATTCAGGAGAGTTTGGATAAGATGATGGAAAACAAAACCGTGATTGCGATTGCCCACCGCTTGTCCACCATCGCGGCGATGGATAGACTGATTGTGCTCGACAAAGGCCGTATCGTCGAAGAAGGCAGCCACGCCGAATTGCTGACGAAAAATGGTTTGTATGCCAAATTATGGGCACATCAAAGCGGCGGTTTCTTAGCCAGTCACCACGATTAATTATTGAGACCTTTGCAAAACCCTCAGATGTGGATGCAGTTCAAGGCGTAGCAGTACAGCGAGCGCAGACATAACATAGAGTTAGGCAAGCGAGCGAGCAGCACACAACGCAGAAATGCGCCGCAGATGGGGGTTTTGCAAAGGTCTCTATTGGCTTGGTTGATCATAAAAATGCCTGTCTGAAAAGTTTTCAGACAGGCATTTTATCGTGAAACCACTTGTTTAATCTGGCAAATCAATTCAATCAATTTAACAATAAAGCACACCCGGGTATGACGGGGTTGTTATTCACTATACAGGATATAGGGTTTATACGCGGCCGCGGTTGGCTTCGGCCAATTGTTCCAGCAAGGCTTCGGTATCCGCCCAGCCGATGCAGGCGTCGGTAATGCTTTGGCCGTAGGTTTCCGGTTTGTCTTGGCGGCCTTCCACCAGATGGCTTTCCACCATCACGCCCATGATGTGGTTTTCGCCGTTGCGCAATTGGCCGGCAACGTCGGCGGCCACTTCCATTTGGCGTTTGAACTCTTTGCGGCTGTTGGCGTGGCTGAAATCCACCATCAGTTTGGAGGTGACGCCGGCTTTGTCGCAGGCTTCGGCGGCGGCGGTAACGTGGCTGTGGTCGTAGTTGGGTTCTTTACCGCCGCGCAGGATAACGTGGCAATCACGGTTGCCGGTGGTGCGCACGATGGCGGAGTGGCCGGTTTTGGTTACCGATAGGAAATTGTGCGGATGCGAAGCGGCACCGATGGCGTCGATGGCGATTTTCAGGTTGCCGTCGGTACCGTTTTTGAAGCCCACCGGGCAGGAGAGGCCGGAGGAGAGCTCGCGGTGTACCTGGCTTTCGGTGGTACGCGCACCGATGGCGCCCCAGCTGATGAGGTCGGCGTAGTATTGCGGCGTAATCATGTCGAGAAACTCGGTGGAAGCGGGCATGCCCATTTCGTTGAGGCTGAGCAACAATTTGCGTGCCTGGCGCAGGCCGAAGTTGATGTCGAAGGTGCCGTCCAGATGCGGGTCGTTGATTAAGCCTTTCCAGCCGACGGTGGTACGCGGTTTTTCGAAATACACGCGCATCACGATGAGCAATTCTTTCTCGTATTTTTTACGTAAAGGCAGTAGGCGCTCGGCATATTCGAGCGCAGCTTTGGGGTCATGGATGGAGCAGGGGCCGATAATCACCAGCAGGCGGTTGTCTTTGCCGTGTACCAGGTCGGAGATTTCCTGACGGGTTTGTACCACCAACTCGGCAGCGCTTTCGCTGATGGGCAATTCGTAGAGGTGGGCGATGGGAGGAAGCAATTCGGTTACGGCATCGATACGTACGTCGTCGGTTTTTTGCAGTCTGTTCATGGTGTCTCTGAATAACTAATGGTTTTAAATAAGATAATAATGATTTGTCGGCTAGGTTAGCCCGAATCGTGCCGTTTGGCAAGGCTTTCTTTTGGTTTTTGGTTATTTAATTGCGTATATTTTCTTATTTAATATTTTTATGCTATTTAATGGTGTAGGTATAGCGATTGTTTGAAATTAAATGCCTGTCTGAAAGCTTTCAGACAGGCATTTTCTTTTGCGGGGTTGCTTTAATCTTTGGCCAGTTCGCTGTCTATGGTTTGGTAGAGTGCTTGGAAATCGGGCTCGCCGACGAAGGTTTTCAGCACTTCGCCTTTTTTGTTGATCAATACCGAAGTCGGGTAAACACTGGTGTTGAAGGCTTTGCTGACTACGTTGCCGGTATCGAACATCACCGGAAAATACATTTGGCGGGTTTCGGCATAAGCGCGCACGCTTTCGATCGGATCCACCGGTACGGCGATGCCGAGCACCTGAAACGGTTTGCCTTGATAGTCGTTGGACATTTTGATGACTTTGGGCATCTCGCTCACGCAGCCGGGGCAGGAGGGGAACCAGAAATTAATGAAGGTAACCTTGCCGTTTAGCGAGGAGTTGTCGATGGTTTTGCCGTTTAAGTCTTGCAGGCTGAAGGCGGGAGCCGCTTGGTTTTTCGGTATCAGCAGGTAGGCAATCAGGCCGCCGATTAGCAGAACGGCCAGTAGGGATAGCAGTTTTTTCATGGTTGGTATAACAGGGTGAGTGGTAGTTGCAATTTAGGTAGAACCATACGGATTTTGCCGCAGGTTTGTAGTATCAAGCAACTGGGATGACACAACACAACCGGCCGGATTCTGGTTAGCCGACCGGCTTGCATAATACTCTTATGCTTTTTCTAATACTTGTGCAGGATTTCCTACAACGGTTGTACTGTCTGGAATATTTTTGACGACCACGGCACCGGCACCTATCATGCATTGGCTGCCAATGTCGATTCCATGACGTGTACAACTACCGATTCCAATCCAGGAATAATCGCCGACGTTGGTGTTCCCGCCCAGATTGGCGCCTGGGCTGATGTGGACAAAATCGCCCAGAAGGCAATCGTGATCTACCGATGCGCTGGTGTTGACAATGGTACATTTGCCTATTTTTGACCCTGCATTAACCACTGTTTGGGCAAAAAACACGGAGCCTTCCTCTATCTCGGTAAACCGGCTGATGGAAGCGGAGGGGTGATAGATGCAAGGTAAATGGAAACCGAGCTTTTTCGCTTGGTCATATAGTTTGGCTCGGATATGGTTGTTGCCGACTGCGATAACAACATCATATTCCTTAGGTAAAACCGTTTGGCCCAACTGCCGGATACCGCCTATCAGCGGATAAGACATAAATTCTTTATTGCCATTGTGAGAGTCGTCAAGAAAAATAATTTCATCCCATTGTTTCATGAGCAAGGCTGCATCTAAAATGACTTTAGCGTGGCCGCCAGCACCAAGAATAGCAAGTTTTTTATTCATCTTTTTTGTACCTGGATAACTTTTGCATAAGGGCTCCTCTTTCACTGCTGCGATGTCTTCTTTTACCAAATGTTAATTTCAGCAGTAGCGGGCCAAACATTAAATTAGAACTTTTTTGCCATGAAGGGTGTTCCGGTTCGTTATATGGCGGAATTAATAACGACAGCACGCCGCAAGCCGCACACACGTACGGAACCGATTCTGTTGTCGCTTAGCGGCTTACAAAACTGTTCTCTTTGAGCTAGGGTCTGCCGACACAACGCAACGGCGGTGTTTGTGGTCAAAAGTTCCCTTCTGCGGCGTTAGGTAGCGTAGCGGACTTGCGAAGCTAAAATGCTTGGAAGGTGTCCAACCTTACTGCGCTTTTTGCCTTGCATACGCGGTTTTTACCTCAAAAAACTGCTTCGCCGGTTAATTGTCAACAGACCCTAAGGCGCAGCAACGCTGTAATGAAAGTTACGTTAATCCGCTTTTTTATACAGCAGGCCAATTCCCATGGGAGGTATCTTTCTCATCGTGATATTTAAATATGCCATTGATTAAAAAGAGTTTGTTGAATTACTTCGCCTTTTATAATATTTCATTATTCGGATGGTTGGTTTGAAGGGATTTGCGAAAAGAGTTGGCCTTCATTTATCAGAAAAGGAGAGACTTTTGCCATTTTATACTTATGGTTTTTTCGTTAGGCGAAATTTAATCAATTTAGGTGATAGTCCCCATCTTTTCTATGATTTCCCGAACAGAAAAACGTTGGTTTTTGCTTGCAGTGCCGAAGTCAATATAATAAGCCTCACAAAAGAGAGGGTAATGCAGAGGTGCCAAACGGTCGCCTTCGGAGTCGCTCGGCAAGAGCAGAGGCAAATTAAGAGAAACGCGCCGGTTTAGTTGAAGCGCCTGTTAAAATAGCGACGGCAGGCCAGCAGCTTCAAACCATGCCCGGCGGGTGTTGGGAATTTTTTGAGATAGAGCGTGCTTGTCAGCATGCTACTAACTATTAGGATGATAGCTGCGCATACAGACGGATTTCACGTTAGTTCAAATTAAATGGCTGGAAAGCTTCGCGTGCCAGCGGCTCGGCGGAGAGGTCAGTTAATACGGTAGAGAGCTGGATGTCGAACCACTCGTTGAAAATATCGGGATGCAAATCCGGCCATTCGCTCTCGTCTTCGCACCAATCGGCCAGCTCGGCGGCAAAAATTTCCTCAAAACGCGATTCGATCTCGTCCCATACCTCGTCGGCATTGTCGCAAGGGTTGACCAGATAGGCATTGGCATCGGCCTGCAAGTCTTCCAAGCTGTATTCGGAAAGATCGATGCCCAGCGATTGCAGCCAGTTCCAAAACGGATCCAGCGGAATCAGCAGAAAAACACTGCGGTTCACTTCATACATGGTCGTACTCCTTTTGCAATCATTGGTGGTAAAACGTAGGGGAATGATAATCCGAAAAGCCGCTGCCGTCATCTTTAGCTAGATGAAATCGGGTAAAGCTTGGCGGCACAAACAGAGGATAACTGTGGTGCATAGCAAAAACCACGCAGATACAGTACAATATCCGGCTAAAATTTTTATAGAAAAGAAGACCATGGAAGCCGAACTGATCAATCAGCTGAACAACACTTTAAACGACCTCGAAGAGCGCAGCGGCGACATTCGCGTTTATATGGATTACCAGGGCAAAAAAGAGCGGCTGGAGGAAGTGGTAGGCCTGTCTGAAGACCCGGATTTGTGGAACGATCCGAAAAAAGCGCAGGAAATTGGCAAGGAGCGCAAAATCCTCGAAGGCATCGTACTGACCTTGGACAACATCGCAACGGGCATCGAAGACAACCGCATGTTGATTGAGATGACGGTAGAAGAAAACGACGAAGAAGGCTTTGCAGCAGTGCAGGCCGATGTGGCGGCGCTGGAAGCACAAATGGCCGAGTTGGAATTCAAGCGGATGTTTAACCAGCCGGCCGATGCCAACAACTGCTTTATCGACATCACTGCCGGTGCCGGCGGTACCGAAGCGGAAGACTGGGCAGGCATGTTGTTGCGCATGTATATGCGTTATGCCGAGCGCAAAGGCTTTAAAGTGGAAGTGCTGGAAGAGGACGACGGCGAAATCGCCGGCATCAACCGCGCCACCATCCGCTTGGAAGGCGAATATGCCTACGGCCTGCTGCGCACGGAAACCGGTGTGCACCGCTTGGTGCGCTATTCGCCGTTTGACTCGAATAACAAACGCCATACTTCGTTTTCTTCGGTATTTGTTTATCCTGAAGTGGACGACAGCATCGAAGTGGAAATCAACCCGGCCGATTTGCGCATCGACACTTACCGCGCATCAGGTGCCGGCGGCCAGCACATCAACAAAACCGATTCCGCCGTGCGCATCACCCACGAACCGACCGGCATCGTGGTGCAGTGCCAGAACGACCGTTCGCAACACGCCAACAAAGCCGCGGCGATGGAAATGCTGCGCTCCAAACTGTTTGAACTGGAAATGCGCAAGCGCAACGAGGAAAAACAGGCGCTGGAAGACGGCAAGAGCGATGTGGGCTGGGGCAGCCAAATCCGTTCTTATGTACTCGATTCATCACGCATCAAAGACTTGCGCACCGGTTATGAAGTCGGCAACACCAAAGCGGTGTTGGATGGCGATTTAGACGGCTTTATTGAGGCCAGTTTGAAGCAGGGTGTTTGATTGATGGGAGTGGAAATACTTTTAGAGCCGACCTAGTTATCTAGAACAGTCCTAAAAGTATTGCCGAATTAGCCTGAGACCTTTGCGAAATACCAGCTACCCCATCCAAACGGTTACCTGAACAA
>NZ_JAUNHL010000063.1 GCF_030523955.1 Neisseria sp. | reverse complement strand
ACTGCTTTATGGGCACCTCTTCGCATTTGTTGCACTTAGATTGTCAATTCAAGAGTAATAAAACCAGTGTGTTTCAGGTATTTACTTTGTGCTTGGAACGCAGGAAATGCAAACAATGCCTGTCTGAAAGTGTTGTGTCTTTCAGACAGGCATTTAATTGAACCATTCGTTATGTCTGTTTAAGTACGAATTTGGCCGTTGCCCAACACCACCCATTTCTGGCTGGTTAAACCTTGCAGGCCGACCGGGCCGCGTACGTGGATTTTATCGGTGGAAATACCGATTTCCGCGCCGAGGCCGAATTCGAAGCCGTCGGCGAAACGGGTGGAGGCGTTCACGATGACGCTGGCGCTGTCTACCATGCGCAGGAAGGTCTGCGCGTCGGTGTAGGATTCGGTAACGATGCTGTCGGTGTGGTGCGAGCCGTAGGTATTGATGTGGGCGATGGCGTCGGCGAGGCTGTCTACCACTTTGACGGCCAATATCGGTGCGAGATATTCGGTTTCCCAGTCTTCAGGCGTGGCGGCATCGATGCCGGGCAGAATTTCCAAAGTACGCGGGCAACCGCGCAGTTCTACCGATTTTTCAGCGTATTTTTCTGCCAAAAGCGGCAGAATTTCTGCGGCCCGTTGTTGGTGGACCAGCAGCGTTTCCATGGTGTTGCAGGTGCCGTAACGCGAGGTTTTGGCATTAAAGGCTATGTTGATTGCTTTTTCGCGGTCGGCGGCTTGGTCGATGTACACATGGCAGATGCCGTCGAGATGTTTGATAACCGGTACGCGCGCTTCCGCGGCGATACGGGCAACTAGGTTTTTACCGCCGCGCGGGATGATGACGTCAATTAAGTCAGGACTTTGCAGCATGGTACCGACGCCTTCACGGTCGGTGTGTTCGATAAAGCTGACGGCGGCCGGTGGCAGGCCGCTCTCTGCCAAGGCTTGCTCAATCAGTTTGGCGATGGCCAGATTGCTGTTTAAAGCTTCGCTGCCACCGCGCAATACGCAAGCATTGCCGGATTTCAAACACAGAGCGGCGGCGTCTACCGTTACATTCGGGCGCGATTCGTAAATGATGCCGATAACGCCGAGCGGTACACGCATTTTGCCGATTTGCAAACCGTTGGGGCGGCTGCGGAATTCGTCCATTTCGCCCACCGGATCCGGCAGCGCGGCAACCTGACGCAGACCTTTGCACATCGAAGCGACGGTGTTTTCGGTGAGCTTCAGGCGGTCGAGCAGGGCGCTGTCTAAGCCTTTGGCTGTTGCGGTATGCATATCGGCTTGGTTGGCGGCGAGTATCTCGCTTTTGTGCGCTTCGATTAATTCGGCCATGCGCAATAATGCACGGTTTTTTTGTTCGGTACCGGCCGCGGCCAATTGGTAAAACGCGTTTTTGGCGGCTGCCGCGCGGCTGCGGACGTATTCTTGGATATTGTTCATAAATTTCTGTTTGGCTTGGAGGTTTGATGTGGAATGTTAGCGCAAATAGCGGAATTTGCAAGATGTGCGTGGAGCAGCCGGGTAAATGTTTAATCTATTCAAAAATGGAAGAGGGCTTGTAAGTAGGTGTAGTCTATTTTGTTGATATTTATCAAATTTGATGGCACTTAGTGGGCATTTTGGGAGCAGATACGCCAGTTAAATTTCTCAAGGAAAACATTGTGAAATGACATTTAAATGATTAAGCGACCATATTTCAAAAAATAATTAAAAGTTCCTTAATTGATACTATAATTTACAATATATAACTCAATACTACAGTTTGTGAATAATTATTATTTTTGAAAAAATAACTAAAGAAATATTTTAATTATTGCTTAATGAGGAAAGTCTTATGGAAATCTATGCTAAAACAGCGTTGGTATTTTTTCACTTTTTGTTAGCGGCATTGGTATTGTCGCAAGTTATCCGCACCGATTATCTGGTTCTGAAGAACTATACCCGTCCTTTGAGCCGATCGGTGGTGGCGACCATAGGGGAAACTAAGAAAATTGCTTGCTGGGGCTTGTTGCTATTGTATGTTACCGGTGGTTTGCTGGTATGGTACGGCATGCATGTGAACCCGGCTTATATGGATAATGAGAAGCTGTGGGTCAAATTTGTTTGTGTCGGCGTATTGACCTTAAACGGGTATTTGGTACACCGTTTGGATAAGCATGTGCAGGAAGGTTCGGTGCTGTCGGAATATCCTCTGTCATTTATGCTGCAAATGGCGGTGGTCGGCGGTATCAGTTCGTCCAGTTGGATTTTTGCGTGCTTGCTCGGCATAGCGCGTGCTTGGAATGGTGCGTTGCCGTTTGAGGAGGTATTGACTTATTATGCCTTGGCGGTGTCGCTGGCAATCGGGGTGGCTGTGGCCTTCAGTTTAATGGTGCGGGCACGGATGCAGTATGAAAGCAAGCGTTATCATTATTGATAATGCATCTGAGGTAAGCAACTCCTGTCTGAAAAACTTTTCAGACAGGAGTTGCTTATTGGAAAGGCTTTACACCGTTTTCGAATAAGTTGCCTGTGTTTCCCGGTGGCGCAGATGATAGTCAAATACCATGGCGATATTACGAATCAGGAAACGACCTTTCGGGGTAACTTTCAGACCGTGGCAGTGTAGCGTTATCAAGCCTAGAGCGGCCAGTTTTTGCAAATCGGCTATTTCTGCTTGGAAGTATTGTTCAAACTGCAAGTTAAAAGCTTGTTCATAAACACTGAAATCCAAGGCGAAGCGGCACATTAGGTCTTGAATAATATTGCGGCGCAGTAAGTCGTCTTGGTTGAGTTGGTAACCGCGCATAATCGGTAACCGGCCTTCATCGAGTGCTTGATAATAGGCGTCAATGTCTTTTTCGTTTTGTTCATAGGTGCTGCCGATTTTGCCTATGCTGGATACCCCGATAGCAAGCAAATCGCTGTCGGCGTAAGTGGAATAGCCTTGGAAGTTGCGTTGCAACCAACCTTCGCGCAGGGCGATGGCAAGATCGTCTTGCGGCTTGGCGAAATGGTCCATGCCGATAAATACATAGCCTTTATCCGTTAGCGTTTGCACTGCATATTGCAGAATATCCAACTTTTCTTCGCTGTTTGGCACACTGTCGGTATCGATGCGGCGTTGCGGTTTGAACAGATGGGGGAGGTGGGCATAGTGGTAAAGCGCCAGCCGGTCGGGGTTAAGAGATAACACGGTTTCCAGAGTAGGCTTGATGCTCTCGATTGATTGGTGCGGCAGACCATATATCAAATCTACGCTCACGGATTTAAACCCCGCTTCGCGTGCCGCATCAATCACTTCACGGGTTTCTTCGACCGACTGGATGCGGTTGACTGCTTGTTGCACTTTAGGATCGAAATCTTGGATGCCGATACTCATACGATTGAAGCCGAGCTCCCTTAGATGGTGCACAGTGTCGCGGCTGACTTTGCGCGGATCGATTTCAATTGAATACTCGCCGGTTTCGATGAGCAGGAAGTGTTTCCGTATCATGGCAAACACCCGCTCGATTTGTTCATCGTTAAGAAAAGTAGGGGTGCCGCCACCAAAATGCAGCTGGGCAAGAGTGAGATTGCCGTTGAGGTGGGGGGCGAGCAAATCCAGCTCTTTTTCCAAATAACCGATGTAGGCATCCGCGCGGCTTTTGTCTTTGGTGATGATTTTATTGCAGCCGCAGTAATAACAAATGGTATTGCAAAAAGGAATGTGAATATAAAGTGAAAGCGGCTTATTGAGTGCCCCTGTCTGGCGTGATTCTAGTGCTTTAATATATTCATTGTGGGTAAATCTTTGGTGAAAGCGGTCGGCAGATGGATAGGAAGTATAGCGTGGGCCGCTGGTGGGTAAGCTGGCAATCAAGTTGCGGTCGAATTCGGGGTGCTCGTTTGGCTGAATGGGAATGATACTAATCATAGCTATGTTGTGGGTAAATATATTTGTTTGCTAGAATGCGTGTATACTTTGATAAAAATCAATTATACAGATTAAATTGAATCAATACTTGGGCTGCTTATATTATGTCTACACACACGTCTGCGCCAGCCATTAAAACACTGTGCTCCACTTGTTCGTTACGTGAGTTGTGCATGCCCGTCGGGCTGTTGCCTGATGAGTTCGAACAGTTGGATGCAGTTATCCGCCAAAGCCGGCGCCTGAAAAAAGGCGAATATCTGTTCCGTGCCGGAGAACAGTTTTCCTCGCTGTTTGCCGTTCGTACCGGTTTTTTTAAAACTACCGTCGCCAATCAAAACGGTTGTGATCAGGTTACCGCTTTTTATATGTCGGGCGAATTAATCGGTATGGACGGTATCTGTTCACAAGCCCACAGTTGTGACGCTGTGGCTTTGGAAGACAGCGAAGTGTGCGAATTGCCGTTTGCCAATATGGAAGAGCTCGGACAGAAAATACCCAGTATCCAAACCCACTTCATGCGTTTGATGAGCCGTGAAATCGTGCGAGACCAAGGTGTGATGCTGCTGCTCGGTAATATGCGAGCGGAGGAGCGGATTGCAGCCTTCCTGCTGAACCTGTCACAACGCTTATACAGCCGCGGTTTTGCCGCCAATGATTTTATTCTACGGATGTCGCGCGAAGAAATCGGCAGCTATTTGGGATTGAAACTGGAAACCGTCAGCCGCACGCTATCAAAATTCCATCATGAAGGTTTGGTGCAGGTGGAGCACAAACACATCAAATTGTTGCAACCCGAATCATTACGCAGCATGGTGGCAGGTTGCATGCATGCGGTATAGTTTTGGAAAACGGATTCGTTTTTAAAAAAGCCATATCCATTTAGCAATTGTGTTACCGGCTTGTCAGTCAGCGATACAGTTGCTAAGAAACGATGCCTGTCTGAAAGCTTCAGACAGGCATGATTTTCTTTGTTTTGCATCAAATAGAAAAGTCTTCCTGCACTGGTGAGTATAAGATTTTATCTACTCGCTCTTGTGTCATCTGAGGAGCAAACATTTCGATAAAATCATAAGCATAGCGGCGCAGATAAGTATCCGGCCGCATCGCAATGCTGATTGTTGACGGCGCAAACAAATGGCTGGCATCAATAAGGTATAGGTCTTGATCGGTTTTGGGATCATAAGCCATTTTTGCCATAATACCTACACCTAATCCCAGTTTGACGTAGGTCTTTAAAATATCGGTATCGGCAGCCGCCAGCGCAATATCTACTTGATCAGCCAGTTGGGCACGTTGGAATGTACGTGCGATGCTGTTACCGGCGGCGAAAGCGAATTCATAAGTAATCAACGGATAAGAGGCCAGTGTTTCTATACTTAATGGATGAGGTGCATCTAGAATAGGATGATCTTGCGGCGCAACCACTGCGTGAACCCATTGAGAGCAGGGTAACATGCGCAAATCATGTTCGTTAGGCAGAACTTCGGTGGCAATCGCAAAATCAGCCTTGCCCGATGTAACCATTTCCTCCAATGCCTCCGGGCTGCCTTGCAGGATAGTGAGCCTTACCTTGGGATAGCGTTCGCGAAAACAGGCAATCACTGAGGGCAGCGCGTAGCGCGCCTGTGTGTGCGATGTAGCGATCGTTAACGATCCGCTGTTTTGCTCAGTGAATTCACTGCCAATATTTTTAATACTCTGTACATCATGCAAAATGCGTTCAGCCAGTTGTAAGACTACTTGGCCGGGTTGTGTCACCGATACGATGCGCTTCCCACTGCGGATAAAAATTTGTACGCCAAGCTCTTCTTCCAATAAACGGATTTGTTTGGAGATACCTGGTTGAGAAGTGAATAAAGCATCCGCCGCTTCTGAAACATTTAAATTATGGCGGTATACTTCCAAAGCATAGCGTAATTGTTGTAATTTCATGAATATATCGCTTAATGGTTTGTGCAAAATTTCGAGCAATTAAAGTATCTGCAATTGTAATATACTGCAAGGTAACCACGGAACCTTATGGGGAGATTTTATGAAAGTTTTTGTTTTTGTTAATACTATCAGTCAGGTTATCTAATAAATGTATACGAAACAATAAATTTCTTGTTGTTTTTGTACAACTCTATTATCAGCTCAAAAGAGGAATTGCCGGTAAATAAATGACACGAAGTTGATTTTTCGGCATGATTCATTACTAGGAAGCAGGTAATTCAGTTGCTTGCCGGGCAGCTCGCTCTTGACAGTTTGCGTTCTGGTTTTTATAGTGCAAACCTGAGATATTCGAGTTGCTGCAGGTTTTACTGCAGCCTGTATATTGTGATGTGTAATGGACCCCCTTCCGTTGCATGACAATTTTTTGATGAGGGAATAATAATGACCAAACAGCTTAAATTAGGTGCTTTGATTGTTGCCGCAATCGCTTCTGCCAATGCAATGGCTAGCGAGCCGCATGGTAAAGATGGCTACGTAATCAGCCGCCAAAGCCACGAAGTTGTGCGTAATGATTACAACGAGTGCTGGCGCGATGACTACTTCAATAAGGACACTCAAGGTCGCGTAGAGTGTGGCGATGCTGTTGCCCAAGCTCCTGCTGCTCCTGAATACCAAGACGAAACCGTTGCTTTGTCAGCTAACTTCTTGTTCGGCTTTGATAAATACAACCTGCGTCCTGAAGCAACAGAAACTCTGAACAACTTGGCTGGTCGTCTGTCTGATTCTAGAGTTGAATCTGTACGCGTTGAAGGTCATACCGACTTCATGGGTTCTGAAGAGTACAATCAAACCTTGTCTCAAAATCGTGCCAACACTGTTGCTAACTACCTGATTAACCGTGGCGTACCGGCTACTAAGATCACTTCTGTAGGTTTGGGTGAGTCTCAAGCACGCATGACTGCTACTTGTGAAGCTGAAGTGGCTAAATTGGGCAAGAAAGTGTCAAAAGCTAAACGACGTGCTGCTCTCATTGCTTGTATCGAGCCGGATCGTCGTGTTGACGTAAAAATCCGTACCTTGGTAACTAAACAGGTTTCTGAGGGCCAAGCTGGTCAAGGCGAGCGTTCGGATGTAGATCCTGGTTGGCATCCTACTCCGCCGGTAAGCCGTGTTCACGGTTACCAAAAACCGTAATAGGTTTAAACGATTGCTCATAATAAAATGAGTGTATATAAGGCTCTGCTATGCAGGGCCTTATTTTTGATTTCAAATTTGAATATAAGGTATGTATGACCGTATCGATATGCCTGTCTGAAGTATTTTCAGACAGGCATATCGTAGCTATTAGAGATTGAACTCATTTTCGACATAAGGGCAGGAGCTGCAAACAGTATAGATGGTACGGCATAAGTAGTACGGTGAGATGTAGCAACGACGTAGCGAAAGTTAATTTGCTATGATGTTTAGATGCGTGGTTTTCGAAACGCAGCAGCAAGCTGTACAAATGTCTATGCAGCCATGTTTTTCAAGTTAAGATGCATTGATATAGTAGGAAATCATTTGATTCCGCTATAATCGGTATCCGTACTTTGTTGCCGATTTGATTGTTATGAATGAATTCGACTTTATACGCCATTATCTGAGCCGCCAGCAAACAGATACCGAAGTAGTGTTGGGTATAGGTGATGATGCGGCCATAGTGCGGCCACGGTCGGGCTATGATTTGTGTTTTAGTAGCGATATGTTGCTGGCTGGCCGGCATTTCTTTACCGATGTAGCAGCAGGTGATTTGGCGCATAAAGTGCTGGCAGTAAATGTTTCAGACATGGCGGCGATGGGGGCGACACCGCGGTGGGTATTGCTGAGTGCGGCTTTACCCTACTTAGATGAAGCTTGGTTGAAGGATTTCTGCGATACTTTGTTTGACCAAACGCGGGCATATGATATTACGCTGATAGGGGGCGATACCACACGCGGCGATTGGGTGTTTAATGTAACGATTATCGGCGAATTGCCGCAGGGGGCGGCGTTATGCCGCAGCGGCGCACAACCCGGTGATGATATTTGGGTTTCAGGCTATCTTGGGGCGGCAGCGGCCGGTTTGGCCTCGATACAGGGTAAGTTAAGTTTGCCGGCAGAGGTGGATATTGCTTGCCGTACTCGATTACATCGGCCGCAACCGAGGGTGGGATTGGGGCAGCATTTATTGAATGTGGCAACATCGGCAATGGATGTGTCGGATGGTTTGGCGCAGGACCTGGAACACATTTTGCAGGCATCGGCCGTTGGAGCACACGTAGAAGCGGCGCTATTACCTGCGTTACCTGATTTGCGTAGGGTTTTGGCAGACGAGCGACTGTTTTCCTTGCAACTGGCAGGCGGCGATGATTATGAATTGCTGTTTACTGCACCGCAGCAAGTGCGGGAGCATGTGTTGGCGGCAAGTCGGGCAGCAAGTGTGCCGGTGAGCCGAATCGGCCGGATTACGGATAATAGCGGTTGTTTGGAGATTGTGGATGCTAACGGCGCTTCCGTACATTTGAATCATAAAGGATTTGATCATTTTGGCTGATTTTAAACCGACTTTCAGTTGGCTGTTGAGCCGCCCCGTTTGCCTGCTGGGCTTTGGTTTCGGGACGGGGCTGGCACCAAAAGCGCCGGGTACGTTTGGCACTTTGCCGGCGTTGCCCTTAACCGGTTTGTGTTTCTTGCTGGGTATATCCGGCGTTTGGTTGGTACTGCTGTGCCTGTTGCTATTTGTGGCGGGGATTAAGATTTGCGAGATTACCGAACGGGAATTGGGCATACAAGACTACGGCGGCATTGTTTGGGATGAGATTGTAGCCATGATGCTGGTGTTGGCTCTGATACCGGCAACGGTTTTTTGGTGGCTGGCGGCTTTTGTGCTGTTTCGTTTGTTTGATGCGCTTAAGCCTTGGCCGATACGCTGGTTTGATGCACGGGTGCACGGCGGTTTCGGCATTATGCTGGATGATGCGATTGCGGCAGGTTTTACGCTGGCGGTATTATACCTGCTGATGGGGTTGTTGTAGAAAGGGCCGGTACCTATGCATGATATTGAAATTATGGTCGAACCGCGTTATGTCTCCGAGCAAAGCAATATGATGAAAGACCGTTATGTATTTTCTTATCATATTGTGATTGTGAATCGCGGCGAAGAAACGGTAACGTTGCGGCGGCGCTATTGGGAAATTACTGACGCGCACGGCGGTATTGAAAAAGTGGCTGGTGCCGGTGTGGTCGGTGAACAGCCGACTTTGTATCCGGGTGAAGATTTTGCTTACAGCAGCGGAGCCTATTTATCGACGCCGTGGGGCAGTATGCAGGGGCGCTATGAGTTTGAAGACGACAGTGGCAGCCGCTTTTGGGTGCCCATTCCGAAATTTGATTTGAAATCGGATGTGATATTGCAGTAATCAAAAGGCACACCGGGGCAAACCTTTAACGGAGCATGAGAAACAGCGCAATACACAGCTGTCGAAAGTGCGTTATGTGGTCGAGCAAACCTTCGGTACGCTGCACCGGAAGTTCGGCTGTAAAAGAGCGCGTTATTTTGGCTTACGGAAAGTGCTGGCGCAAAGCCATTTGAAAGCGGTGTGCCTGAACCTGCTAAAGGCAGCCAACAGGCTTCGTGTGCCTGCTGCTGCCTGAAAAGGCAATGGGCACCCCGATAAAGGGGCTAATTGGGGGAAATATGGACGAGAAACACGTCTGAAAATGAAAAAACGGTTACCTTGATTGTTCAGGTAACCGTTTGGATGGGGTAGCTGGTATTTCGCAAAGGTCTCTGCCTGTCTGAAAAGCTTTCAGACAGGCATTTTTGCATATCAATCAGGAATTGGTTTTTGCGCAGGTTCTGCTGTTGGAGCCTAATATAGTGGATTTAAAATAAAACTCCGATATTGGAGCGCGGACGTCCCCGTCCGAAAAATATCCAGAATCATACATAAAAAGCGGACGAAAACGTCCGCGCTCTACCGGACATTTTATTTGAATCGACTATATTTCGCTACGAAGTATGACAGAATGGTTATTCGGTAAGTGGGTTCACTATAAAAAATGCCTGTCTGAATGTTTCAGACAGGCATTTTGCGATGTATACCGAGTATTACTGCTTGTGGTCTTCGCTGTCGAGGAAGCTTTTCAGCCGGTCGCTGCGGGTAGGATGGCGCAGTTTACGCAGGGCTTTGGCTTCGATTTGGCGGATGCGCTCGCGAGTAACGTCGAATTGTTTGCCGACTTCTTCCAATGTGTGATCGGTGTTCATATCGATACCGAAGCGCATACGCAATACCTTGGCTTCTCGCGGGGTAAGGCTTTCCAATACGTCTTTGGTAACTTCACGCAGGCTGGAGTACATGGCGGCATCAGAGGGGGCAACATTGCTGATGTCTTCGATAAAGTCGCCCAGATGCGAATCGTCATCGTCGCCGATGGGGGTTTCCATCGAAATCGGCTCTTTGGCGATTTTCATGATTTTGCGGATTTTATCTTCCGGCATTTCCATCAGTTCGGCCAGTTTGGCGGAATCGGGTTCTTCGCCGGTTTCCTGCAAATATTGGCGCGAGATACGGTTCATCTTGTTGATGGTCTCGATCATGTGCACGGGAATGCGGATGGTACGCGCTTGGTCGGCAATCGAGCGGGTAATCGCCTGGCGGATCCACCAAGTGGCATAAGTTGAGAACTTATAACCGCGGCGGTATTCGAATTTATCCACGGCTTTCATCAAGCCGATATTGCCTTCCTGAATCAGATCCAAGAATTGCAAGCCGCGGTTGGTGTATTTCTTGGCGATCGAAATCACCAGACGCAAGTTGGCCTGAATCATTTCCTGTTTGGCCGCAGCGGTTTCTTTTTCGCTGACCACCATGTTTTTATTAATTTCTTTCAGTTCGGCAATCGAGATACGGGCTTGTTTTTCCAACTCGGCCATCTCGCTCTGTTTTTCGAGAATGGCATGCTGGAAGCGGCTCAAGGCATCGCTCCATACACGGTTTTTGCTGATTTCTTCGGCCACCCAGTTCAGATTGGTGGCATTGGGCAGGAAGTTGGCGATGAAATAATCGCGATCCATCAATACGCGGTCTTGGCAGATATCGCGAATTTCACGTTCCAGTTTGCGGATTTGGTCGACGCGTTGGCGCAGATTGCTGCTTAAGGATTCGATTTGGCGGGTGGCGAAACGCACTTCCAGCAATTTGCTGGCAATGGCATCGCGGTGGGCCAGATATTTGGCGTTTTGGCTATCGTGTTTTTCCAGTGCGGCAATCATTTTGTCATAATCTTGGCGGATAACGGCAAAATGTTCGAAGACCTTTTGTTTCAATTCTTCCAGATTGGTGCCTTCCATGGCACCGCCGTCGCCTTCTTCGTCGGCATCGTCGTCTTCCTCTTCATCGACGCTGTCTTCGTCTTCATCGGCAGCGTCTTCGTCGGAAGCGTTTTCCAAATGACCCAAGCCCAATTCATTTAACAGCACTTCGTTGGGATCGATGATCGCTTCCACTACTTCGTCGACACGGATTTCATCCTTCTGGATTTGATCGATCAAATCCAGAATTTCGGCTACCGAACCCGGGCAGGCAGAAATGGCCTGAATCATGTTTTTCAGGGCATTTTCGATTTTTTTGGCGATGATGATTTCGTCTTCGCGGGTCAACAGGTCGACTTGACCCATTTCGCGCATATACATGCGAACGGGGTCGGTGGTGCGGCCGAATTCGGAATCGGCGCTGGAGAGGGCTGCTTCTGCTTCTTCCACAGCATCGTCGTCGGTGATGCCGGGGCTGTTGTCGCTCATTAACAGGGTTTCTGCATCGGGCGCTTCTTCGGTAACCTGAATGCCCAAGCCGGAAATCATGTTGACGATGTTGTCGATTTGCTCGGCATCAGACATGTCGTCGGGCAGGGCATCGTTGATTTCTGCATAGGTGATGTAGCCGCGCTCTTTGCCGAGGATTATCAGCTGGCGCAAGCGGGCGCGCTGCTCTTCGGGGGTTAGCGGGCGGTTGTTATCTTGATCTTCGTTATCTGAGTCGTAGGGAGTGAGATTTTGGGGGGCCATAACATTCTCGTTATATGATGTACAGCTTGCGATGGGGGTGTGGGTTCAGTTATCTCGGGCGGCGTAGCCGAGGAGGTCCGCATCCGCATGGCTGTGGGCTTACTATAAACGGCCTGCGATAGCAATTCGGGCTGCTTTCAGGCAACGGTATATTCGGTTTACGTTTTAAATAGGGACATAGGCGGTAAATACAAGTGAAAAGCCTCTATATTTGCCGTTTTTGTATTTTTATTGCAGGCTTCGGATTATACGAAACTCTCGGATAATCAACAAGAATGCCTGTCTGAAAAAGATTTGCATTGCTGAATAAATAATCAATAGCCCCTGGTTAGCGGCCACTCAACAGGCTGAGCAGCAAACGCTGTTCTTCCGGGGTGAGGCCGGTTTGGCTGTGTTTGGTTTTGAGTGCATCGATTTGGGTGGTTTTAAATTCCTGAATCAGCCGTTTCATGCCTTGCAGAAATTCAGTTTCGCTCTCGGCGCTATCGCCGTCCGGTTCGGTGGCCGCTTCGCTGTTGCGCAAAATGGAGAACAGTATGTTTTCGTATTCGCTGCCGCGTAATTGCTCGATGATTTGGGCGCCGGTAGGTGCTGCGCTGCGGCTGTTGCGTATGGTTTCGGCGAGGGTGGCGAGGCAGGCGGCATCGCCGCTCAGCGGCAGATAATCGGGCAGCTGTACGTGTTCTACCCAAGCGGGGTGTACCAGTAGCGCGCGGATTTGTTTTTGCGCCAGGGTGGGCATTTGCGGTTGGCGGAAAGTTTCTTTGGGAAGTTTATAGCTTTTCTGACGGCTGTCGCGTTTGGGGGCTTCCTGACCCAGCAGTTGCGCGAGGTTGGCCGGATCGATGCCGACCAGTTCGCTCAATTGTTGTTTGAGCAGAAAGCCCAAGGCCGGCGCGTTGATTTGTGCGAGCAGCGGCGCGCTGGCTTTCACCAGCTGCGATTTGCCTTCTTGGGTACGCAGATTGAGGTTTTCGCCGAGTGCATCCCAGAAGTATTCAGACAGGGGTTTGCTTTGGTGAAGCAGCGCGTCTTCGAATGGCTCTTTGCCGTGAGCGCGGACATAACTGTCGGGGTCGTGCTGTTCGGGCAGAAACAGGAAATGCAGCGATTTGTCGTCTTTTAACTGGGGTAAGGCATTTTCTAATGCGCGCCAGGCGGCTTTGCGGCCGGCGGCATCGCCGTCGAAACAGAAATAGATGCTGTCGGTTTGCCGCATCAGGATTTTGACGTGTTCGGCGGTGGTGGCGGTGCCAAGCGCGGCCACGCCGTAGCCGATGCCGAATTGTGCCAGCGCCACCACGTCCATATAGCCTTCGACGACCAAAATGCGGCCGGCTTCTTTGATGGCGGCGCGCCCTTCGTACAAGCCGTAGAGGTTGCGGCCTTTGTCGAACAGCGGGGTGTCGGGCGAGTTGAGGTATTTGGGTTTGGAGTCGTCAAGTACGCGGCCGCCGAAGCCGATAATCTGGCCGCGAGGGTCGCGGATGGGAAACATGATGCGGTGGCGGAAGCGGTCGTAATATTTGCCTTCGTTGTCGATGACCATGCCGCTGTCGACCAGCGCGGTGTTGGGGTAGGGCTGGAACACTTGGGCGAGCGGCTGCCAGCCTTCGGGTGCGTAGCCCAGGCCGTAATGTTCGATGATGTCGGCATTGAGGCCGCGCTGTTGCAGATAGTGTTGCGCCGCCGGATAGAGTTTGAGTTGTTGGCGGTAGAAATCGGCGGCCGCTTGGGTGGTTTCTTCCAGTGTTTGCTGTTTTTTCTTGCGTTCGGCGCGTTGCTCGGGATTGTCGGCTCTGCCTTTTACGTGCGGCACCGCCATGCCGGCGCGGTCGGCCAGATATTGCACCGCTTCGCTGAAGCTCAGTCCTTGATACTCCATGATAAAACCGATGGCCGAGCCGTGTGCGCCGCAGCCGAAGCAGTGGTAAAACTGTTTGCTGGGGCTCACCGAAAACGACGGCGATTTTTCTTTGTGAAACGGGCAGCAGGCCATGTAGTTTGCGCCGCCTTTTTTCAGCGGTACGTGCTCGTCGATGATGTCGACGATATCGACTTTGGCCAGCAGCTCGTCTATGAAATCGGATGGAATCATGGCGGGATATTTTTTCAGACAGGCATATCGGGATTTAATGCCTGTCTGAAAAGAATCAACTCAATTTGGCTTTTAAAATCTTATTCACTTCGCCCATGTCGGCTTTGCCGGCCAGCGAGGTTTTCAATACCCCCATGACTTTGCCCATATCGGCCATGCCGGCAGCACCGGTTTGGGCGACGGCATCGGCAACCGCTTGTTCGATTTCGGCGGCCGACATCATTTGCGGCAGGTAACGGTTGATAATGTCGATTTCGGCGTTTTCTTTATCTGCTAGGTCTTGGCGGCCGGCATCGGCGTAGATTTTAGCGGAATCTTTGCGCTGTTTGACCATTTTGCTGATTAAGGCAATCACTTTGGCATCGTCGGCTTCCGTGCGCTCGTCGACTTCGTATTGTTTGACGGCGGCGTTAATCAGGCGGATGGTGGATAAAGAAAGTTGGTCTTTACTGCGCATGGCTGTTTTCATGTCTTCGTTCAGGCGCTCTTTCAGGCTCATGGTTCGGCTTTCTTGTTTGCTGTTCAGACAGGCATTCTAAATATTAAAAACACCGAAAAACAAGTGTTCCGGTGTTTTTATTTGCTGGTACGAATCGAATCGATTAGTACATTTTCGGCGGCAGCTGTTGGCTGCGCAGGCGTTTTTGCAGGCGTTTGGCAGCAGCGGCTTTTTTGCGTTTGCGCTCGGTAGTCGGTTTTTCGTAAGCTTCGCGGGCGCGCAATTCGGTCAGCAGACCGGTTTTTTCAACAGCGCGTTTGAAACGGCGCATGGCAACTTCAAAGGGTTCGTTTTCTTTTACACGAATAGCAGGCATTTGGTTTCCTAATCTAAATAAATATGTTTTCACGCCGGCAACGCAATAGGGGGGCGCCGGCCAGAGTATGGTTTGTGTATCGCGATTTCGACAAAGCGGGGCGGGATACGCGCCGTGATGTAAACATCACCTCCTAACGGGCGGCACCAAGCTTGGTTGGTTGCCGGAAAATGCAAGCAGCCGTTTCGGCTGCCGGAAAATTATCGGATTATCCCTTGAAATCCGTGTGCTGTCAACTTGATAAGGTGTGGCGCGGGAGAAATAAATGCCTGTCTGAAAAACAGAATTGGTTTTCAGACAGGCATTTATTTTTAATGAAATACCGGATTATTTTGAGGGCCAAGCCAAGCCGGGTTTGCTTTCAACCAAGGCCTTGAACTGCTGCTGAATGCGGTCGAGGGCGGTTTGGTCGTCGGCTTCGAAGCGCAGCACCAGTACCGGCGTGGTATTGGAGGCGCGCATCAGGCCGAAGCCGTCGGCGAATTCTACGCGCAGGCCGTCGATGGTAATGATTTCCTGTGCACCTTCAAATTGGGCATGTTCGGCCAATTCGGCAATCACTTGGTGGCCGTTGCTGCCTTCGGGCAGGTAGATGTTCAGCTCGGGGGTAGAGGTGCTCTCCGGCAGTGCGTTGAGTACGGCGGAAGGATTGTCGCTGCGCGACAGGATTTCCAGCAGACGGCAGCCGGTATAGAGGCCGTCGTCGAAACCGAACCAGCGTTCTTTGAAGAAGGTATGGCCGCTCATTTCGCCGGCGAGCAGGGCGCCGTTTTTCTTCATTGAGGATTTGATGAAGCTGTGGCCGGTTTTTTCCATAATCGGCTCGCCGCCGTGCTCTTTGATCCACGGTGCCAGAAGGCGGGTGGATTTGACGTCGAAAATCACTTTTGCGCCCGGATTGCGGCTGAGTACATCTTGTGCATACAACATCAGCTGGCGGTCGGGGTAGATGATGTGGCCGTCTTTGGTGACTACGCCCAAGCGGTCGCCGTCGCCGTCGAAAGCCAAGCCGATTTCGGCATCGCTGTTTTGCAGCGCTTTGATCAGGTCTTGCAGGTTTTCCGGTTTGGCGGGATCGGGGTGGTGGTTGGGGAAGTTGCCGTCTACTTCGCAGAAAAGTTCGGTAACTTGGCAGCCTAATGCGCGGAACAGATCGCCGGCGTAAGCGCCGGGTACGCCGTTGCCGGCATCGATAACGATGTTCATCGGGCGGGCAAGTTTGATGTGGTCGACAATGGCGGCTTGGTAGTCGGCGGCGACGTTTTGTTCGGTAAGGCTGCCGTTGCCGGAGACGAATTGGTCGTTTTGGATGGCGGCCAGTAATTCTTGAATGGCTTCGCCGGCTAGGGTGTCGCCAGCCAGCATCATTTTGAAGCCGTTGTAATCGGGCGGGTTGTGGCTGCCGGTAATCATCACGCCGCTGCCGCCGCATTCTTTGATGGCGGCGA
>NZ_JAUNHL010000062.1 GCF_030523955.1 Neisseria sp. | reverse complement strand
CGTGGGAGATTTTATGACTGCATTACTACGGAGTTCTTATTTTAATTGACTATACAAAAAGCTGTTTTAATCCTGAATGGATCAATTTTTCGTTATGCTCGGGTCAAGCCCGATCATGACGGACGCAGGTGTTTAAAGTATCGAAAAGAATTTTGCAAAGGTCTATGCCTGTCTGAAAATTTGTTTTCAGACAGGCATATCGATATAAAGCAACCGCCGGATGCCTGTCTGAAAAAATTTTGAACCACTATAGCGGATGAACTTAACTTTCGCGAAGGCTCTGTTTCGCCGAACTCGAAGAAAACGATTTTGTCAGCCGCTAAAGCGGCAACAGAATTGGTTGCTTACCTGTGTACTGTTTGCGGCTTGCTGCCTTGTATCGAGGTAATTCAATCCGCTATATGTTGTATTTTCAGACAGGCATTCGCGAGAGGATAGGCAGTTGCCGGCAATAGGGTTGTTCGGCAAAGCATATTTTACGGTTCATACGGAGCGGTGAGGATGGTTTAAGCGTAATAACCGGCGCCCAATACGCAAGGATGACGCGCGCCGGTAGCGCGTACGGGGTTGCTGTGTATGCCGTTTATCCAGCAGGCGGCCAACCAGCCGAAAGCGGCGGCTTCTACCCATTGCGGGTCAAGCTGTAGTGCGGCGGTGCTGCGGAGAGGAGCGGATAACTGCTGTTGGAGGGTGTCCATCAGCAGGCGGTTGCGGATGCCGCCGCCGCATACGTATACCGCTTCTGCTTGCGGCGCGTACTCGGTAATGGCTCTGGCTGCGGTGATGGCGGTGTAGTCGAGCAGCGTTCGCAATATATCGTGCGGCTGCCATTGCGGGTTCAAATAGGCCTGTAACCAAGTTAGCGAGAACAGTTCGCGGCCGGTACTTTTGGGCGCAGGAAGCGATAAATAGGGGTGGGCAAGCAAGGTATCCAATAAGGGGGAAATGCGGCTGCCTTGGGCGGCGCGTGCACCGTCGGCATCGAAATCCAGTTGCCAGATATGTTTTACCCAGGCGTCCATCAACATATTGCCGGGGCCGGTATCGAAGCCGAATGCAGGGGCATGTGGCGGCAGTACGCTGATGTTGGCAATGCCGCCGAGATTGAGGGTTACCCGCGTTTGGGAAGAGTCGCCAAATAGTGCTTGATGAAAAGCCGGTACCAGCGGGGCACCTTGCCCGCCGGCGGCTAAATCGCGGCTGCGGAAGTCGCCTATGGTGAAAATACCGGTTAGTTCGGCCAGCAGAGCCAGATTGCCGATTTGGATACTGTATCCGGCTTGCGGGGCATGGCGTATGGTCTGGCCGTGACAGCCGATGGCGCGGATATCGGCCGGATTCAGGCCTGTGTCGGCCAGTAATAAATGTACGGCTTCGGCATACAGACGGCTTAATTGTTGCGAGAGCAATTGGCTGCGGTGCAGTTCGTTGTCGCCGGTTTGCTGCAAATCGAGCAGGTCTTGCTTAAGCTCATCGGAATAGGGAAGAAAGGCATGTGCCTCGGCAGCGAGCCAGCGGTTGTTTTCCATTTGTATCAGTACGGCATCCACGCCATCCATGCTGGTGCCGGACATCAGGCCGATGTATCGTTGTCGGGACATGATAAAAGAATATTCAAAGGTTTTCAGACAGGTATTATTGTAGCGGGAAATCACCGCCAATCCTACTTAAACCGCTGCTGTCCATAATTTGGCGGCAAAGACCAGAAACAATGTGCCAACGCTGCCTTTACCCAGTGCACCCGCACGGCGGTGGCGGGCGGCCAGTTGGGTCAGCCGGCTGGTAGCCGGAGCCATTAGGTTCAGGTAAATCAGGCTGATGGTTTGAAAAATGGCGCCCAATACGGCAAAGCTGATTAAGGGCTGCGGATAATGAACATCGATAAATTGCACCATCATGGAAGGAAAAAACAGCAGGCCTTTCGGATTGAGCAGCGCGATCATCAAGGCTTTTCGGAATACTTTGGGCGAAGAAACGGTGAGGGCGGTGTTCGGTTGCAAAGTTTTGCACCATCCTTGCAGAGCGCTTTTACAGAGTTTGAAACCTACCCAGGCCAGATACAGTGCGCCTGCCAGTTTGATGATATCGAACGAGAGCGGATAAGCCTTCAACAGGGAGCTGGCGCCGAGCGCGGATGCGGCAATCAGCGTGCCGTTGCCTAAAAAAGTACCGGCGATCGCGCGGCGGGCAGTACGGCTGCCGTATTGGCCGGCCACTGCCATGCAGAACATTGAATTGGGGCCGAGAAGCAGAATCAACGCGGTTACGGTTAGGGTGTAGGTGAGGATATCGGTGATGCCGAACATATTTGGTTCTTTCGTAATAAGCGGGGTATCGGTAGCGCTTGGTTTTTTGCGATGACAAAGTTTCTGTAAAACGGAAGCAAGTTTTTGCCGTTCTGTGTTGGAAATCACTATACAGAATTGATTGTGATACATAAAATACTATTTTATTAATTTCGTGATAATAAAAAAGTATCAAAGATATGATTAATTTTCGATTGATGCGCCAGTTGTGGCTGTTTTGCGTAGTGGCAGAGCACGAGCATTTCGGCAAGACTGCACGAGCATTGGGCATGTCGCAGCCGCCGCTGACCGAACAGATTAAGATATTGGAACAGGCATTGAAGGTAAAACTGTTTGAACGTTCGCGCCAAGGCACGCGGCTGACGCCGCAAGGGCGGGCGGTTTTGCCGGCCGTGCAGAAGTTCGCCGAACAGATGCAGCAATTGGAAGGCGCGGTACAGCAGGCCTTGGCCGGCCACAGCGGCACATTGACGATAGGTGCGATTACGCAGGCGCTGACCGATGTTTTGCCCGATTTGATACGCGAAGTAAAACAACAACACCCGCATCTGACGGTGGCGGTAAAAGAAATCGATAGCGCCGAGGCGGTGTCTTTGTTACAAAGCGGCAGCATTGATTTGGCTTTTGCACGTTTGGAAGGAGAGGTGGGCAGCGGTATCGCTACTTTGCCGCTGATGCAGGACCAACTGGCGGTGGCATTGCCGAAACACCATCGCTTAGCCGGTCAAAACCAAGCGGCGCTGGCCGATTTGGCCGATGAAGAATTTGTGATGTTTGCGCGGCAGATCAGCCCGTCTTCCTTCGATACGATTATTGCCGCGTGCCGACAAGCGGGTTTCTCGCCACGGATTGTGCACGAAGTGCGCTCGGCAGTGTCTCAGCTGGCCTTTGTCAGCTGCGGGCAGGGCGCGGCGCTGGTGCCTTTATCGCTACACAGATTGGCACCCGCTAATATACGGCTGTTACCTTTGGAGGGAAATATCCGGATTACCACCGCTGCGGCAGCTTGGAATCTCGGGAGGCAGGATGTATTGCTGGAACAGGTACTTTCGTATTTGCAACAGCGGGCAAGCAGCTTGGTATAGCGAAATGCCTGTCTGAAAACAATATATAGCGAATTAACTTAACTTTCGCTACGGCGTTGCTGCGCCTTGCCGTACTACTTGTACTGTCTGCGGCTTGCTGCCTTGTATCGAAAATTAATTAAATCCGCTATGGCGGATTCAATTTAGGAGTTAATCTGTTTTAGCGCTAACAAAAAAGCACACCGATTAAGGTGTGCTTTTGAATTCAATAACAGGGCTTATTTGAAGTTGCCGCCGGATTGGTTAACCATGTAATTGATGGCGGCACTGATTTGCGCTTCGGTCAGGTCGTTATTACCACCTTTTGCAGGCATCACGCCGCCGTTGGGACCGGTGTAGCCTTCCATGGCATGTTTGAGCAGCAGAGCCTTGCCTTTGGCGATACGCGGAGCCCATTCGTCATTTTTAGTAACGCGGGGCGCATTGGGAATGGCGGAGTTGGCACCGTGGCAGGCCATGCACAGGCCGTCGAATACTTTTTTGCCTTCGTCATTAGCGGCAACATCGGCCGCACCGCCTGAGGCGGCACCTGAAGCGGCAGTACCGGATGCCGCTGCGCCGCTGGCGGCTACCGCAGGCGCTTCAAAATTACCACCGGATTGGTTGGCCATGTAGGCAATGGCACGTTTGAGTTCGTCGTCGGTCAAATCAGCCGCCCCGCCTTTGGCAGGCATGGCGTTAAAACCGTTCAGGGCGTGATTAAACAAAGTGTCGAAGCCTTGGGCGATGCGCGGAGCCCATTCGGCATTGTGGGTTACTTTAGGCGAATTCGCTACAGTGCTGTCGGCGCCGTGGCATTGGATACAGACTTTTTTGAAGATCTGTTCGCCGGTACGCATACCTACCGGAGTGCCGTCGCCCATCACTACATTGCCGACCGGCATGATGCGGGTGGCGGTAGCCGATTCGGTAGTCGCATCGACATCACTGTAATAGCCGCTGGTAGCGAGTTTGACCAAAAAATACAAAGTTGCCAGCAGGATGACGATACCGCCGATAAGGGTAACGGCAGCGGAACCGCGGACGCGTTGATTGGACAGATGATTCATAAATAAAGCCTCACCGTTTTTTGTAGGATGATGACGAAAATAATGGTTTGTGTGTTGTCAGTATTGCCGATAACGTCTGTTTTGTAAAAACGCATTAACAATAATTTGCTGGATTATACTGAATTCAGACAGGCTTTCCAATCTTTAAAATTTGGTTTAGCTCAAAAAAATCGAAATTCGTTGCAGGGGAATGCCTGTCTGAAAGGTTTTTTATTGTTTGCAGAATTTGTCGGTACGACAAAAATTTTGCCAAACGGCCGCTTTTGAGATAATCTTACGCCCGCACAGTACCCGTAGCTCAGTTGGAAGAGCGTCAGTTTCCGAAGCTGAAGGTCGCTGGTTCGATCCCAGTCGGGTGCGCCAAGATGAAGGCGGCTTGCTGTTTCAACAGCGGGTCGCCTGTTTTTATTTTTGATTTTTTGGCATAAAAATGTTTTCTTGATGTTGATGTTGATCTAATTTGATTGTGGTGATGTTATTTTTTGGCATATTGTTTCTCGATTTACATAACTTGATTTTTCGCCTTGATTCTCGGCCGTATTTGCGTTACCTTACCCACTCTTTTTCAAACGCTCAGGCGGCTTTTTCAATTGATTGGAGCGCCGGGTTGTCGCTGTTGCTTTTCGTGTCGCGTACCCTAAACCGCTGTTCGGAAAGTTGGCATTACAGATGCTGTGGCGAGGCCAGTGCTTCCTATTGATTAACCCGCGAATCAAAGAGGCCATCATGCAATTATCAGGTGCACAAATACTCGTGCAGAGTCTTAGTGCCGAAGGCGTGGAATACGTTTTCGGTTATCCGGGCGGCGCAGTTCTCGAAATCTATGATGCGCTGTATCAATTAAATAAATTCGAACACATTCTGACCCGCCACGAACAGGCGGCCGTTCATGCTGCGGATGCTTACGCGCGTACCAGCGGCAAGGTTGGCGTGGCCTTGGTGACTTCCGGCCCGGGCGCGACCAACGCGGTTACCGGTATCGCAACGGCTTATTGCGATTCAATTCCGATGGTGGTGATCACCGGCCAAGTGGGTACGCCGGCCATTGGTTCGGATGCTTTTCAGGAAGTGGATACCGTAGGCATTACCCGCCCATGTGTGAAACACAATTTCTTAGTAACCAGTGTGAACGAGCTGGCGGAAACCATCAAAAAAGCCTTCCAAATCGCTGCCAGCGGCCGCCCTGGCCCCGTGGTGGTAGATATTCCGAAGGATGTAACGCAGGCGATGGCGAAATTCAGCTATCCGCAGCAAGATATATTCATCCGCTCTTACCAACCGGTTACTCAGGGCCATGCCGGCCAGATTAAAAAAGCGGTGCAAATGCTCGCTTCGGCGAAGCGCCCGTTGGTGTATTTCGGCGGCGGGGTGGTATTGGGTAATGCCCATCAGGAACTCACCGATTTCGTTAAGATGACCGGTGTGCCGTGTACCGGTACATTGATGGGTTTGGGTGCTTATCCTTCCAGCAATAAGCAATACTTGGGCATGCTGGGTATGCACGGCACTTACGAAGCCAATCTGGCAATGCAGAATGCGGATGTGGTATTGGCGGTGGGTGCGCGTTTTGACGATCGCGTGGTTTCCGTGCCGGCTAAGTTTGCTGAAAAACCGAAGAAAATCATTCATATCGATATTGATCCGTCCAGTATTGCCAAACGGGTGAAAGTGGATGTGCCGATTGTGGGCGATGTGAAAAACGTATTAGCTGAAATGAAGGCTGCTTGGAAGAAACAAGAGCTGTCTTTTAATGAAGCTTCGTTGGACAAATGGTGGCAGCAGCTGGAGGCTTGGCGCAGTCGTAACTGTCTGTATTTCGATAACGAAGGCGACATTATCAAGCCTCAGTATGTGGTGCAGAAACTGGCGGAGCTGACCAATAATTCTGCCATCATCACTTCCGATGTTGGTCAGCACCAGATGTTTGCCGCGCAGTATTATCCTTTCGAACGCCCGCGCCAGTGGCTCAATTCGGGCGGTTTGGGTACCATGGGCGTCGGCCTGCCGTATGCCATGGGTGCCAAATTGGCGGCGCCGGATCAGGATGTATTTTGTATCACCGGCGAAGGTTCGATTCAGATGAACATTCAGGAGTTGTCCACCTGTTTCCAATATAAGATTCCGGTGAACATTGTTACCCTGAACAACGGCTATCTGGGAATGGTGCGCCAGTGGCAGGAGTTGTATTACAGCAACCGCGAATCGGAAACTTATTTTGATTCCCTGCCGGACTTTGTGAAGCTGGCCGAGGCATACGGCCACATCGGTATCCGTGTCGACAAACCGGCCGATGTGGAAGGCGCGATTTTGGAGGCCATCCGTCAGAAAGACCGCTTGGTATTCCTCGATTTCATCACCGATAAGAAACAAAATGTGTTCCCAATGGTGGGCAACGGCAAAGGCTTGGATGAAATGGTGTTGCCGCCGCATATGCGCGAAACGCCTAAAGATTCCGATGTCAACGATGTGAAAGACCGTGATTACGATATAAGGAGCGTGCCATAATGCGACACATTTTATCTATCCTGATGGAAAACGAATCGGGCGCGATGAGCCGTGTGGTCGGCTTGTTTTCCGCACGCGACTACAACATTGATTCGCTCTCGGTAGCGGCTACCGAAGACAAAACCCTTTCGCGGATGACCATCGTTACCCATGGCGACGATACGGTTATGGAGCAGATTACCAAACAGCTGAACAAGCTGGTGGAAGTCATCAAAGTAGTGGATTTGAACGAGAGCCGTTTTGTCGAGCGCGAGTTGATGTTGGTGAAAGTGCGCGCGGTGGGCAAAGAGCGGGACGAATTCTTACGCTTAACCGAAATCTACCGCGGCAGCGTGGTGGACGTTACCGACAAAACCTATACCATCGAAATCACCGGCTCCAGCGACAAACTGGATTCGTTTTTGGAAACCGTAGGCAAAACCGCGATTCTCGAAACCGTACGTACCGGTGCTGCCGGTATCGGCCGGGGCGAGCGGATATTGCGGATTTAAACTTAAGCTTGATTATTTTTCCGTAAACACTGTTTTCAGACAGGCATAGTTATGAAACGGAATGCCTGTCTGAAAACAATATCGTTTAAAGTGGCAGATTGATTATCAGAATGCAAAGGAGCGGGTATGAGCAGTATTAAAATTACCGCCATCGTCACCGTTAAACCGGATCGCCGCCAAGAGTTGCTTGAAGTTTTCCGGCAATTGGTTGTGGCCAGCCGCAGTGAAGAAGGCAATATCCGTTACGATCTGCATCAAGATAGGCAAAATGAAAACCGTTTTGTGTTTTTTGAAAACTGGCGCAATCAGGCCGCGGTGGACGAACACAATGCCAGCACGCATTTTCAAAATTTCTTACAGGCGATAGAGGGCAACACCGACGGAGTAGAAATCGTGGTGATGCAGGATGTCTCCGAAAATACCGATTAACCCCCTTATTGATTATTCACACCCAATTTGATTTTTTAAGGAAACCAAAATGCAAGTTTTTTACGATAAAGATGCCGACCTTTCTTTGATTAAGGGCAAAACCGTTGCCATCATCGGTTATGGTTCGCAAGGCCATGCGCACGCCGCCAACCTGAAAGATTCTGGCGTGAACGTGGTGATCGGCCTGCGCGAAGGCGGTTCATGGAACAAAGCCGTTGCCGCCGGACACGACGTGCGCAGCGTGGCCGATGCCACCAAAGCGGCCGACGTGGTAATGATTCTGCTGCCCGACGAAAACCAACCCGTTGTCTATAAAAACGAAATCGCCCCGAACTTGAAAGACGGTGCCGCTTTGGCCTTCGCCCACGGCTTCAACATCCACTACAACCAAATCGTACCGCCGAAAAACGTTGATGTGATTATGGTTGCCCCCAAAGGCCCCGGCCACACCGTACGCAGCGAATACCTCAAAGGCGGCGGCGTGCCCACTCTGATTGCCGTTTACCAAGACAACTCAGGCAAAGCCCGCGACATCGCCCTCTCTTACGCGGCGGCCAACGGCGGCACCAAAGGCGGCGTGATTGAAACCAACTTCCGCGAAGAAACCGAAACCGACCTCTTCGGCGAACAAGCAGTATTGTGCGGTGGTGCGGTGGAATTGGTGAAATGCGGCTTTGAAACCTTGGTTGAAGCCGGTTACGCTCCCGAGATGGCCTACTTCGAATGCTTGCACGAGCTGAAGCTGATTGTGGATTTGATGTACGAAGGCGGCATTGCCAACATGAATTACTCCATTTCCAACAATGCGGAATACGGCGAATATGTGACCGGCCCCGAAGTGATTACACCGGCTACCAAAGAAGCGATGAAAAAAGCACTGTATCGTATCCAAAGCGGCGAATACGCCAAGATGTTTATTCAGGAAGGCGCTACCAACTACGCCAGCATGACTGCCCGCCGCCGCTTGAACGCCGATCACCAAATCGAAAAAGTCGGTGCGCAACTGCGCGGTATGATGCCGTGGATTGCTAAAAACAAACTGGTGGATTTGGAGAAAAACTAAATTAACTAACCGGTTTTTGGCAATAATAAAGGCTGTCTGAATATTTCAGACAGCCTTTTTGATTATCAGGGAAAACAGTAAGTTAGCTAGAGTAATTATTCTTGTTTTTGATTTTTATCGATTTATGCTTTGGTTATTGTTTAAAGCAAGTTAAAAGAAATGAATGATTTATCCCATGGGTAGCTTAAGTAAATTTGGTTAAAAGTACCTTGAAAACGACGTGCAAACCGCCTATGCTTTGAAACGCAACATTTTGTTGAACAGGCAAAGTTAATACCTGCTTTTCGATATGGGCATACCCTAAATAAAAGGAGAGTTATAGATGGCTAAGAATTTGAAAGTGTTTGACGAAGCATACGGTTTGTTGATTAACGGTGAGTGGACTAGCGGCGGTGAGATGTTGGTCTCTTACAATCCGGCCAATGGTGAAGAACTGGCGAAATTTACCGATGCTAGCGATGCCGATGTGGATGCCGCAGTAGCGGCGGCGCAAGAAGCGTTTAAAACTTGGAGTAAAACCACCGTAACCGAACGTGCTGCTATTTTGAATAAAATAGCCGATGTCATCGATGAAAATGCAGAATTGTTCGCTTTGCAGGAAACTTTGGATAACGGCAAGCCTATCCGTGAAACCCGTGCGGCTGATATTCCGTTGGCTTCCGATCATTTCCGTTATTTCGCCGGCGTGATTCGCGGCGAAGAGGGTACGGCTACCCAACTGGACCAAGAGGATTTGTCTATCGTATTGCGCGAGCCTATCGGCGTAGTCGGCCAGATTATTCCGTGGAACTTCCCTTTCCTGATGGCCGCTTGGAAAATCGCGCCCGCTTTGGCGGCAGGCTGTACCGTGGTGATTCACCCTTCCAGCAACACTTCGCTGAGCCTGTTGTCGCTGGCGCAAAAAATAAATCATTTGCTGCCTAAAGGGGTATTGAACATTATCACCGGTAAAGGTTCTAAATCCGGCGAATATATGCTGCACCATAAAGGCTTTAACAAACTGGCGTTTACCGGTTCGACTGCAGTCGGCCGCCGCGTAGGCATTGCCGCTGCCGAAATGCTGATTCCGGCTACTTTGGAATTGGGCGGCAAATCGGCCAATATCTTCTTTGACGATATGCCGTTTGATAAAGCGTTGGAGGGTGCGCAAAAAGGTATTCTGTTCAACCAAGGGCAGGTTTGCTGCGCCGGCTCGCGCATTTTCGTGCAAGAGGGTATTTACGATAAATTCGTAGAAGCGCTGGCCGAGGAATTTAAAAAAGTCAAAGTGGGCCTGCCTTGGGAAGACGATACCCAGATGGGCGCACAGGTTAATGCCAATCAGGTCGAGACCATTCTGAACTATGTGAAAATCGGCGAACAGGAAGGTGCGCGCATCATTACCGGCGGTAAGAAAGTGGAAGGTGATTTGGCCAAAGGAGATTTCGTTGAGCCTACCCTGATTGCCGCCGAGAGTAACAGCGCCCGCATTTCTCAGGAAGAAATTTTCGGTCCGGTTGCAACCGTTATCAAGTTTAAAACCGAAGAAGAGGTTATCAAAATGGCCAATGATTCGGAATACGGCTTGGGCGGTGCGGTATGGAGTAAAGACATCAACCGCTGCTTGCGCGTATCGAATGCGCTGGAAACCGGCCGCGTTTGGGTGAACTGCTATAACCGCTTGCCTGCCGGTGCGCCGTTTGGCGGCTATAAAACTTCCGGTATCGGCCGCGAAACGCACAAAATGATGCTGGAGGCGTATACGCAGGTGAAAAATATTTACATCAGCACCCGTGAAGAGCGCGAAGGTATGTATTAAGCGGCTGAACGCTTTAAACAACGAACCGCCCGAATTTATTCGGGCGGTTTTTTTATGAGGGGTATAGTCAGATACTTTACGCCTGCCGTGATGTGTTGTGCGTTAGCTATTTGGTTGATAGCTGTTATAATGGTTGTTCTTAATCGGTTATGTCGTTTCAGACAGGATGATGATGGATTTTAAAGACAGCGAAATTCAATCGCCGGCGGCGCGGGAGCGTTTGCGTCGCAATACGATTTATCTGTTGCCCAATTCGTTTACGCTTGCCGCTTTGTTTTCTGCTTTTTTTGCGATTACTCAGGCGATGCACGGCCGTTATGAAACGGCGGCGATTGCGGTATTCATTTCCATGTTGCTGGACGGAATGGACGGCAGGGTGGCCCGTTGGACCAACAGTCAAAGTGCGTTCGGCGAGCAGCTCGACAGTTTGGCGGATATGGTCAGCTTTGGCGTGGCACCGGCCTTGCTGGCTTATAAATGGCAGCTGTGGGAGTTCGGTCGCATCGGTTACTCGGTTGCCTTTATCTATTGTGCCTGCGCTGCGCTGCGTTTGGCGCTGTTCAATACTTTGATCGGCAAGGTTGATAAACGCTGGTTTATCGGTATTCCCAGCCCGACTGCCGCGGCATTGGTGGTGGGTTTGATTTGGGTGAACCACAGTTATGAACGCTTGCCTTATGTGGAATGGATTTGCCTGTTTCTGACCTTGTTTGCCGGCTTGTCTATGGTAGTACAAATTCCGTTTTGGAGTTTTAAGGAAATCAACGTGCGCCGAAAAGTGCCGTTTTTTGCACTGATTCTGTTGGTTATCGGTTTGTTAATCGTGGCGCTTGAGCCTTCGCTGGTACTGTTTTTGTTCTTCTTGGGATACAGTTTGTCGGGTTATGTGATGTTTGCCTGCCGGCGCTGGAAGAAGCGGCGAAGAGCATCTTTGTGAAGCACGGTAAATAATGGCTGGCGTTTGTCGTTGATGATGTTTCCCATGCCTGTCTGAAACGTGAATGCGCTTTTTCAGACAAGCATTTGTTTATGAAAGAAGGTGGCTTCTGATGTGGCAGTTGGAAACGGTTCTATCCTTGCTTGCGGCCGGATCGTTTGCCGGCTTTGTCGCCGGCCTGCTGGGTGTGGGCGGTGGGTTGTTGATTGTGCCGGTGGTGTTATGGGCTTTGCAGATGCATGGTTTCGGTGCTTCGGAGCATGCGCAGCATTTGGCGGTGGGCACTTCGTTTACCGTGATGGTGTTTACTTCGTTTTCCAGTATGCGCGCGCAGCAGAAAAAAGGGGCGGTGGATTGGCAGATATTTGTCAGCATGGCGCCGGGTATGGTTATCGGCGTGGCTTTGGGCGCGGTGGTGGCGCGTTATCTGCCGAATAAGGGCTTGCAGGTGTTTTTTGCGTTGTTTTGCGCGGTGATTGCCTGGCGTTCGCTGATGAATGTCCAACCGAAACCTTCCCGCCGTTTGCCGGGTAAAAGCGGGCTGGCGGCTGCCGGCGGCTTGTTCGGTTTGCTTTCGAGTTGGATTGGGATAGGCGGCGGTTCGCTGAGTATTCCGTTTATGGCCTCGTGCAACGTACCGATGCACCGTGCGGTCGGTACGTCCGCCGCTTTGGGCTGGCCGATTGCCTTGGTGGGCAGCATAGGCTATTTGGCGGCGGGGTGGTCGTCGGAACATTTGCCGCCCGGTGCGTGGGGATTTATTTATTTGCCGGTGATGGTTGTGTTGGCAGCCGCTACTTTGGTGTTTGCTCCTCTGGGGGTGAAGGTTTCCCACAAATTGCCGCCGGCGTATTTAAAAAAAACGTTCGGCATATTGCTGCTGCTGATTACCGCAAAGATGCTTTGGCAGATTTGGCGATAATGGTCAACGGAAATGCTTTCAGACAGGCATATGATTGAAATCATCAATAAGGAAAAACCATGAACCGTAGTCAATTGATTCAACAGCTGACCGATATCGTCGGCACGTCTTATATCATTACTGATCCGGCCAAAACGGAACCTTACCGCCAAGGCTACCGTTTTGGCGAAGGACAGGCTTTGGCGGTGGTGCGGCCGGGTACGCTGTTGGAACAATGGCGGGTATTGCAGGCTTGCGTGGCGGCGGATGTGATTGTGCTGACGCAGGCGGCCAATACCGGCTTAACCGGCGGTTCAACGCCCGATGGCAATGATTACGACCGCGATATCGTGATTGTGAACACCATGCGGATGAACATTATCCGCCCGATTAACAACAACGAGCAGGTAGTCTGCCTGCCCGGTTCCACCCTAAACCAGCTGGAAGAGCTGCTCAAACCGCTGGGGCGAGAGCCGCATTCGGTAATCGGTTCGTCGTGTATCGGCGCTTCCGTACTCGGCGGGGTGTGCAATAATTCCGGCGGCGCTCTGGTACAGCGCGGGCCGGCTTATACCGAAATGGCGCTGTTTGCCCAGATTAACGAAAACGGCCAACTCGAGCTGATCAATCATTTGGGCATTGATTTGGGCGACACGCCGGAAGAAATGCTCACCAATCTGCAAGGCCATCATTACCAGCAAAAAGACATCACCCGCGATGCCGGCAAAGGTCATGATCATGCTTATTGCCAGCATGTGCGCGAAGTCGACGAGCCCAGCGCCGCCCGTTTCAATGCCGATCCCGCCCGCCATTACGAGGCTTCGGGCTGTGCCGGCAAGCTGATGGTGTTTGGTGTGCGCTTGGATACGTTTCCGCTGGAAAAGCACACCGCCGTGTTTTATATCGGTACCAACGATATCAATGAATTAACCGATGTGCGCCGCACCATTCTTTCGCAATTCAAAAGCCTGCCGATCTCGGGCGAATATATCCACCGCGATGCTTTTGATATTGCCGCGGTGTATGGCAAAGATACGTTTTGGGTGATTAAAAAATTCGGTACCCACCGCCTGCCCAAGCTTTTCGAATGGAAAGCCAAGGTCGAGCGCTTCAGCCGCAACCTGAGCTTTTTGCCGAAACATTTTGCCGACAAGGCCTTGCAAGGATTCAGCAGATTGTTGCCCGAACACCTGCCGCAAAGCCTGCGCGACTATCGCAACCGCTATGAACACCACCTGATTTTGAAAATGGGCGGGGAGGGCGTAGAAGAGGCGAGAGCCTATCTGAAAAATTATTTTTCCGGCAACGGCGGTGCGTATTTCGAATGCAGTCCGGAAGAAACCCAAGCGGCGATGTTGCACCGTTTCGCGGTGGCTTCCGCCGCGGTACGCTACCGCGCGGTGCACGATAAAGAAGTGGAAGACATCGTTGCGCTCGATATCGCCCTGCGGCGCGACGATCGCGATTGGTTTGAAAAGCTGCCGCCGCAAATCGACGGTAAAATCAGCCATAAACTGTATTACGGCCATTTCATGTGCCACGTATTCCACCAAGACTATATCGTGAAAAAAGGGCACGACTGCATGGCTTTGGAGCATGAAATGCTGCATCTGCTGGATGAGCGCGGCGCGCAATATCCGGCTGAGCACAATGTCGGCCACCTTTATGAAGCGCAACCGGCGCTCAAGCAGTTTTACCGCAAGCTTGACCCGACCAACAGCTTCAATCCGGGCATCGGCAAAACTTCGAAAAGGAAATACTGGGCGTAGGGTAATTTAACCCAAATGCCTGTCTGAAAACATTTTTCAGACAGGCAGAGACCTTTGCAAAATTCTTTTCGATACCTGAAAACACTTTCGCCATGCTCGGGCTTGACCCGAGTATCTGGTCGTTTGAGAAGAAAAAGCAGATACTCGGGTCAAGCCCGAGTATGACGAAATATAGCGGATTAACTTAACTTTCGCTACGGCGTTGCTGCGCCTTGCCGTACTACTTGTACTGTCTTCGGCTTGCTGCCTTGTATCGAAAATTAATTTAATCCGCTATATTAACCCATTCAGGATTAAAACGGCTTTTTGTAAAGGTCTCAGGTATTGTGGTTTGACGGAATGCTTTTGCTTGAATCATCAGCGCCATTGATGTGTATCAAAATAACCCGCCCACCAGAGGCGCATAATACACACAGCAGGAAAATCGGATTCGGGTAGCGGCTAGCCCGGTTAGGTTTAGATAACGTGGTTCTCCCATATCGGAAGCTTGCCGCCTACGCGGAACAAATTTTCTGCTTTATCAAGTTGGGTTTTATATTTCCTTTTCTTTCTAAAAGATTATCTCGGTTTATTTGAGAAAACACGGCGGAAATCCGCTAGAGTCAATGGTTAACAGACTCCGGAGCGTGTTCCGCCGCTTTTTTATGCGGTCCGGCTTTGCTTTGAAACCGACGGCGAAAAGCGTATAATCACTACATTATCAAAGTTATCAATTATCTGCCGCCCATCGGGCGGTTTATTGTTTCAGACAGGCATCCGCCTGAAATATCCATTCAGAAGAAATTTATGCCCACCATACGCACGTTAACCGAAAAACAAACCGCCGCCCTGCTGGCGGCATTAATCGCCCTAATGCCTTTGTCGATAGATACTTATCTTCCGGCCATTCCGCAGATTGCACAGAACCTGCAAACCGATATCCATTTGATTGAAAAAAGCCTGAGCAGCTTTATGTTCGGCGTGGCGGCGGGGCAGCTCATCGGCGGATCGATTTCCGATGTGAAAGGGCGGCGCAGCGTGGCGCTGGCCGGTTTGGCGATTTTCGTCGTCAGCAGCTTGGCGCTTACTTTGTTGCAAACGGTCGATCAATTATTGATGCTGCGCTGGGTGCAGGCTTTGGGTGCCGGCATGTCGGCTGTGATGGTTGGTGCGGTGGTGCGCGATCATTACGAAGGCCGGCAGGCGGCGCAAATGTTCGCATTAATCGGCATTATTCTGATGCTGGCGCCGCTGGTTGCCCCTATGTTGGGGTCGGTATTGCAAAGCGTGGGCGGCTGGCGGACGATTTTCGGTACGCTCACTTTTTACGGCGCACTCATTTTGTTGCTGGTGTATTTGTTTTTGCCTGCCAGCGGCGGCAGCGGCGGCAAAATCGACCGCCATTTTATGAGCGGCGTCGTGCAGCGTTACCGTCATGTGCTGCAAACGCACCGAGCCTTGGGCTTTTTGTTTTTACAGGCTTTCAGTTTCGGCTCGATGTTTTGCTTTTTAACCGAATCCCCCTTCGTTTATATGCACTTATACGGCTTAAGCCCGACCGCCTATGCTTGGATATTCGGCTGCAATATTATTACCATGGCTACGTTCAACCGTGTCACGGCTTGGCGTTTGAAGTGCGGCAGTAATGCAGAAGACATTCTGAAATGGGGCGTGGGCTTACAATTGGCGGCTAATGTACTGATGGTGTTGCTGGTGTTGCTGTACGGGTTGCCGCCGATGTGGCTGTTGGTATTGTGCGTGATGTGTTCGGTGGGTACGCAAGGTTTGATCGGCGCCAACACCCAAGCCTGTTTTATGGCGTATTTCCGTACCGACGGCGGCAGCGCCAATGCGCTTTTGATGTCCACTTCTTCCTTGATGGGTGCGTTGATGGGCTGGCTGGCGACCAAGCTGCACGACGGCAGCATTAACGTGATGGCGGGTACGATGCTGTTGTCGACACTTTTGGGCTTGAGCTTGCTGTGGGGTTTTTCAAGAAAAGACTTGTTGGGAGCATAAGCGTGCAGAAAAGTGGGGCTGCTTCGCTATCGTTTAAAATTGACAAGCTTTAGCCAAGCAATGCCTGTCTGAAAATAAAAATGAGACCTTTGCAAAATTTTTTTCGATAACTGAAAACACTTGCGTCATGCTCGGGCTTAACCCGGGCATTTTTTTGGAAGAAAAGAGATACTCGGGTCAAGCCCGAGTATGACGAGATATAGCAGATTAACTTAACTTTC
>NZ_JAUNHL010000061.1 GCF_030523955.1 Neisseria sp. | reverse complement strand
CCTTTTTCTGTGGTCGAAAGTTGCACTTCGGATGCGAATCTGCGCCTGTCTGAAAACTATACCGGCCTACATATTCCTGAACTGCGGCAGAAAAGCCGGAATGCCGGGCAGCATGCCCACTGCGCCCATCGCCACGCAAAGTACGATAAAGCCGAGAGCGGGAATCGCCACGCGTCCGCTGAAGCCCAATTCGGCGCTGCGTTCTTTCGAGCCTATCAAGCCCAAATTGTCGAGCAGCATGGTGAGCGACCAGCCGAATACCGGATTGACCAGTGCGGAGGAAAAAACCACGATGGCGGCCGATTGGGTGGTTTTGCCTTTGCGCGTCATTTCCATGCCCGCCTCCAGCAGCGGTACGAATACGCCCACAACCAGAGCCACGCTCAACACCGGCTGCCAGATCGCCAAATCCATCGGATAGCCCCAAGTGGCGGCGATGATGCAGAATAGGGCGGTCAGCACGGCGCCGGCCGGAATCGGCCGCTTGGCAATGGCCGCGGGCACGATGTAGGTACCCCATGAAGAAGTGAAATTGGCGCCGCCGAGGAAGGAGCCGGCCACTTGGCGCACCGAGCAGCTTATCATCGTATCGTCGATATTCATATGCGCCCTTTCCGAGCGCTCCGGATAGCTGAGTTTTTGGAATACCTGATGGCCCAGAAAATCGGGAGACCACATGGCCACTGCCAGTACGGCGAAGGGAAATACCACCAGAAAGCTGTCGAAAGCCGGCCAGCCCAGCATCCAGCCGGTGTTCTCGCCCCACCAGTAGGACGGGCTCATCGGCGGCAGGCCGGGTGCGGTTTTGAATTCGAAAGGCGCGCCCAAGAGATAGGCCGTCATCCCCGCCAGCACACAGCCCAAAGGCACGGCCAGCCAGCGTTTCTGCCAGTGCTCGAGCAGCGCGTACAAAAAATCGTACCCAAAATCACCACAAACGCGATATGCGGCATGCCGAAGCCTTTGGACCAGGCAAACAGTTTTTCCACCTGCCCTACCGTGCCGACGAAGCCCAGATAAAGCAGAAGGCCGCCGCACACGCCGTTGCTGGTGAGCTTGGCCATCATGCTGCCGCCTTTGGTGATGCCCAAAAGGAAGCCGAACACGCCGATGAGCAGGCCGAAAGCAAGCGGATGGCCGCCTGCGGCCACCACAATCGGAATCAGAGGAATCAAGGGGCCGTGTGTGCCGGGCAGGTTGGCGGTGGGCAGGAAGAAGCCGGAAAACAGCAGGATAAACAGCGACACGATGAGCAGCTCGTAGCGCACGTTTTCCAATACAAAGCCTTCGGGCAGCCCCAGCGGTCCGGCAAATGCCGCGGCCACCGCGCCTACCATCACCACTTTTCCGATGGTGCCGGCCATGGCGGGAATGGCGTCTTCGAACTCGAAACGGTAGTCGCGCAAAGGCAGGTTGGCTCTCCAGCGTTTGGGCCGCATGATTTGCAGCTCGTGGTCCAGATAGTCCCGCCGGTTTGCAAAAGCCGAGCTCGGTTTGTGTAGTTTGCTGTAATTTTTTTCTTTTTCTTCGCTCAAAACGGTCTCTTTTTTCAATATTTTGGGTTAAAACGGTTTAACCAACCGCCTGTATTTTTAAAATCCGGCGATATTAGCACAAGTTTTTGTTGGAAAAAATACTTGAATAGGAGGGAAAGGGTGTTCCGGTAAGATTTGTAGTTTCATGTAGTTTGTTTTATCAAAGCAAACGCAGCTTGCGGGAGGGGTGGTGCGCCTATGCCGCCTAACCGAAACAAAGAGCCCCGTCATGCCGGCCTGGGCAGCCAAGGTGCGTGATATAGTCGACAAAAATAAGAACGAGACAAGGCAGCAAGCCGCAGACAGTACAGATAGTACGGCAAGGCGCAGCAAGGCCGTATCGTTCTGTGTTAAATGACTATACTGTGTGCATCCCCGTGTTTCGGCTTGTGCAAGGCGCAGGCATCATCCTTAATCCGGCGGGGATGAAAAAAGCCATGCCTGTCTGAAAACGGTTTCAGACAGGCATGGCTTGGGGGTGTCCGTTAAAACATGCCGTTGTTGTGGACGGGTTTGTCCGGCATGGCTTGGATAACGTCCCAGTGTTCGACGATTTTGCCCTCGCCGTTTAAGCGGAAAATATCGACGACGGCTTCGCCCTTGTCTTGCGGCGAGGTTTGGCTGAACACGTGCAGCACCACCAAATCGCCTTCTGCCACCGCGCGTTTGACTTCGGCGCGGGATTGCGGGTTTGCCTTCAGAAAGGGAGAGAAGGCGTCGATAAAGGCTTTGCCGCCGTTGCCGACGGAGGGATTATGCTGGATATAGGGTTCGGCGATGTGTTTGTCCACCGCTTCCTGCAGTTTGTGTTGGTTGAAGGCCAGTTCGTAAAAGTCCAAAACACGGGCTTTGTTGCGCGCCTCTTCGGCGGAGCTTGCGGTACCGGCGGAGGACGGGACGGGCGCGGACGGAGTGTTGTGCGCAGTGGTGCAGGCGGCCAGCAAAACGGCGGTTGCGGCGGCGGTGAGGATGGTTTTCGTATTTTTCAGATTCATATTTTCAAATGGTTCTTTACGGTGTCGGTTGCATGCCGGGCCGCCTTGGCGCGGGCGGCCCTCTGTCGGGTTTACGCGGAAGCTACGGTAAAACGCTGCCGCAGATGCGCTTTGGTCTCAACATCGTCGGCAATCGCTTTGGCCAAATCGTCTACATGGATGCCGGCCAAGCCTGTTTCCGAGGTGAGTACGTCGTCTTTGCCCGTACGGTAGCCGCCGCCCGCCTGATGGGGGCTGCCTTCGTAAAAATCGGCGGGCGGGCTGATAAACGCCCAGTTGAGGCGGCTGTTTTGCTGCAAATCGGCCAGATGGTTGCGCATGGCGTTGGCGGCGGGGAAGATTTCTTGCGGAAACTCGGGCGTGTCTACCAGCTGAACGCCGGGCGCGATATAGAGGCTGCCTGCGCCGCCGACCACCAAGAGGTAGGGAACTTCCGCCGCTTCGGCCGCAGCGGCGATGGCCGCAGCGCCTTGGGCCGCGGTTTCGGCTTGGTTTTCGGTGGCCCAGCCCGGATTGAATGCGCTGACCACGCCGTCGAATCCGCGCAGTTTTTCTGCGAAGTCCGGCGCGTTGATGTCCGCTGCCACCGCGTTCACATTGGCCGCGGGGAGCACTTTGGCGCTGTTGCGTGCAAACGCGGTAATATCGTGGCCGCGCGAAGCCAATTCTTTAACTACGGCGCTGCCCACATAGCCGGTGGCGCCGATCACTGCGAATTTCATGATATGTTCCTTTTTGAGGTGGAAAATTAAGATAGGCGTATTGTATGCCTGTCTGAAAAGCATGATAATGCGCGTTTTGTTGATTTGATTGTTAAGTTTTTCTGAATAATACCGATTCGGCGAAGCAGCCTCCGGCGTTTTGCCGGCTGAATATCCGAATCGGTATCACAGGCCTGTCTGAATATGCAAGACACCAAACCCCTGCTTGTTTTTGCCTCCGTGCTCGAACACGGCAGTATGAATGCCGCGGCGCAAGCGCTGGGCATGACGCCTTCTGCGGTAAGCCAGCACGTCACGCGGCTGGAGTCTCTGCACGGTGTCAAGCTTCTGCACCGCAGCACCCGCCGCCTTAGCCCCACCGATGCCGGCCGCAGTGTCGGTGCGTATTGCATGCGTTTGAAGAACACGCTCTCCGATGCGCATCAGGCGCTCGATAATCTGAAAAACGAAGCGGCGGGCGAAGTACGGCTTGCCGTGGCCTCCGGTATGGCCGACGCACCCGCATTCCAAACCGCGCTCAAGCGGCTGCGGCAGCTTCACCCGAATATCCGTTTGCGGCTGTATTTCGGCGACGAAGTGGCCGACTTGCGGGAGGGCGGCATCGACATAGCCCTGCGCGGCGGAGAGCATGCGCTGGCCGACACCGATTTGGTCGCCCGCCATCTTGCCGCATGGCCTTGGCAGATTTGCGCCGCGCCCGCCTATCTGGCGCAGCAAGGTGCGGTTACCCGTCCCGAACAGCTGAACCGCCTGCATTGGCTGCACTATCTGCCGGTGAACACCACTTTGCGCCGCGGCGCCGAAAGCTGGCGGCTCAATGTGACCGAAAGCCTTTTTTGCAACCAGCTCTCCGCCGTGCGCACACTGACCCTCGGCGGGCTTGGCGTATCGATGCAGCTGGCAGGGGATACGGCCGATTTGGTGGCGCAGGGACGGCTGGTCGTCTTGCTGCCGGAGTGGACGCTGCCTTCGGTGAACATTTATGCCGTGATGCCGCACCGGGTGCAGTCGGCCAAAACGGAGGCGGTGGTTCGGATATTGCAACAGAGCTTCGCCGAAACGGCCTGATTATCGGTTTTCAGACAGGCATGGCGGATCCATTGCAGTAGGGCAGCGGAAGCCGTATCGGAAATATATAGTCATTTAAAATAAGAACGATACGGCGTTGCTGCGCCTTGCCGTACTATCTGTACTGTCTGCGGCTTGCTGCCTTGTCTCGTTCTTATTTTAGTCGACTATAGTCATTTAAAATAAGCATGATACGGCCTTGCTGTCTTGTCTCATTCTTATTTTATTCGACCATAAATGGGTTCGTTACGGTAGCGCTTTGCGTAGCAGAGCCGCAGCGGGTGTTGGGTTGCGACCGTATTTCGTCACTGAGAAAAGCCTGTCTGAAAATGTTCAGACAGGCTTTTTAACAGCGCAGATAGTGTAATAACTGAAAAAACGAAGCGTGTAGGCTGGGTTTTAGCCCGGCAGTAGCACCGTTTTGCAGGGCTCAAGCCCGGCCTGCGAAGTGTGGTTTTTTAGGAGTTTCACTATATTTTAAGGATTTATGCCGTTGTTTTTCAAAATTTGCGCTATTTGCTCTTGTACCTTTTGTTGTTTGGCCTGCTCTAGGAGCTGGTCTTTGATTTGCGCAAACGGCGGTATTTCGGGGTTGCGGCCTTCGGCGGCCAGTTTGATGAGGTAGAATTTGCCGTTGTAAGGCAAGGGCTCCTTGCTTACTTCGCCCCGGTTCATGGAGGCGACGGCGCGGCCGATTTCGGGGCCGAGTTCCCGAGGATGGATAAAGTTATCCGTGCCCATGCCTTGGCCGGGGTGGCGCTTGACCAGCTCTTCGAAGCTCAAGCCTTTGAGCAGCAGGGCTTGGGCGGCTTTGGCCTCATCGGCGCTGTTGAAGGCGATTTGCTGGATTTTGACGGTGCGGGAAACGAGATCGTAGAGCTTGCGCACATCGCTTTCATCCGCTTGCACGGTTTTTTCCAAGTGCAGGGCATAGGCGTCGGCATAGAAGTCGGCTTCCATGTTTTTCAGCCGGTTTTGCACCTCGGCATCTTTATCGAGGCCGGCTTTGAAGGCTTCCTGTTTCAATACTTCGGTGATTTGCAAACGGCGCTCGGCTTGCTTGCGGATTTCGGCGCCGTCGGTTTGGGCCGGCCGACCACCTTGCATTCGTGCTTGTTGTTCGGCCTGCTGCAGCATGACGGCTGCCATGCTGTCGATGCGCTCTTTGCTGATCTGGGGGGCGGCCAGTGCGCTGCCGGCCAAAACGCAGGCGAGGGCGCTCAATAGGGTTTTGGTGTTCATTATTGTTCTCCGGCGGTTCGTTAGCGGGCAGGGCGGATGTCGGCTTTTTGTACGACGCCGTCTACGGCCCGGGCGATGCGTTCTTGCTGCAAATCATTGGCGATGCGGTTTTTGATTTGGTCGAACGGCGGTACTTGGATGTTGCGCTTGTCGTTCACATAAAAAATGGCGAAGTTGCCGTTGTTGTCTTGCAGCGGGGAGGCGGTGTATGCACCTTTTTTCAGGCTGCCGACGGCTTGGTAAACGGGCGGGTTGGCCTGCTGCAGATCTTTCAGCGGAATATAGCCGGCGCCGATGCCGCCGGACTGCTTGGCGCGGGGATCGGCCGAGTATTTGGCGGCAACTTCTTTAAAGCTTTTTTTGCTTTTCAATTCGCCCAATGCTTTTTGGGCATCGCTGCCGTTGCGGGTGATGATTTCGCCCAGCTGCACTTCTTGCGAACCTTGGTAATGGCTGTTGAGCCGGTCGTAAGCCTGTTTGGTTTCGGTGTCGCTTACGGGGTTTTGACGGACGACATTGGCGAAGTAGGCTTGGTTGAGCAGGTCGGTTTCATATAGTGCCCAGTCTTGTTTGAAAGAAGGTTGTTTGTCGGCCCCTTCTTTTTTTGCAGCGGCACGGGCTTTTTCGACGGCCTGCTTGTATTGGGCGCTCTGATCCAGTTTCAATTTTTTGGCTTCTTGGGCAACGGCGGCGCTGATGGCCAGGCGCCGGGTAACTTCGTTGCGCAATTCGGGGCTGTCGGGCAGCTGCTGGTTTTGCCGGCGCAAATTTTTGACTACGGCCTCGACGGTGCTGCTGTCGATTTTGTCGCCGTTAACGGTGGCGACGGTCTGCGCCATAAGGCTGCCTGAAAGAAGCAGTGTAAGACACGGGATAAGGTGGTTTTTTTTCATGATGTTCTTTCTTTGAATCCGGTTTGGAAGGGAGTCGGATCCCGCCGGGGATTGCATTTTTAGGAAAAATATTCGTCGGGAGTGAGCGTGCGCATGCTTAATGCGTGGATAAGGCCTTGGGAGAATAAGTCTTGCAAAGCGTCTTTCACCATGCGCTGGCGCTGGAGGCGGGATTTGTTGTCGAAATGCCGGCTTGCGACGGTAATCGAATAATGGCCGCCGCCTTGGTTGCCGGCGTGGCCGGCGTGCAGGTGGCTGTCGTCTTGGAACTCAAATACCTGAGGTTCGAGAAATTGCAAGCGGGCTTCGATGGCTTGGTGCATATTCATGGCGTTTGGAATTCCGAAGTCGGATCAGAAGGCCGGTTTGAAGGGTTTGATCAGCATTTCAACATACACGCCGGCATCAACATAAGGGTCGGCTTCCGCCCAAGCCTGCGCTTCGTCCAAACTGCCGAAGCGGGCGATAATCAGGCTGCCGGATACATGCTCCGGATTTTCGGGAAGGGGAGTGGGGCCTGCGGTAAGCAGATCGCCTTGTGCTTTCAAAGCCTCCAAACGGGCCAAATGGGCAGGACGCGCTGCTGCGCGTGCTTCGTGCACGTTGTCGCCGTCGGTGGCTAAAAACATGAAATAGTGTTTGTTCACGGTTGTTTTTCCTGAGGAAGGTGGCGGCTGAGATAAAAGCCTTGTGCGAATACGAAAAGCAGCGTCAGGGCGGTGGAGCCGTACATTTTGTATTGCACCCACACCGGCTCGCGTTCCGGCGTGAAGGGATAAGCGACGGCCAGATTGATGATGCCCATCGCCACTAAAAAACCTGTCCAAGTATAAGCCAAGCGCTTCCATATTGCATCAGGCAGGTCGAGCTCTTTGCCCATCAATGCTTTGAGCCCGTTTTTTTTCATCATCTGGCTTGCCGCGATGGCAACGGCGCCCGCCCAAAACAGCAAAGTGGGCTTCCACATGATGAAAGATCCGTCTTTAAACAGGATGGTGGCGCCGCCGAATACGACGATCAAAACCAAAGATACCTGTTGCATGGTGTCGAGTTTTTTATGTTTTATCCATGTGAAAGCTGCTTGGATAAGGCCGGTAACCAAGGCGGCGGCGGTTGCCCAGATGATATTTTTGGTGAGGGTGTAGGTGAGAAAAAACAGGATAACGGCAATCAGGTCGCTCAGGATTTTCATAATGTGTATTTTGTGATATGGCGTATATCGGTTGCGCGGGATAAAAAATCATCATAGCAGAGTAAGGCATCTTTGAGCATCAAAAAATGTTAAAAAACAGGCTTGGCGGTAAGGATTCAGTAAGGTTCCCGGATTGGGATTGCTAGCCTGTCTGTATATCAAAAGTCGCGTTTAAGTTGCAATAAATCGTTATAATTTAGGAAAAATACCGGCTTTACTTGGCAATGGCGGCTATCAAATATATCATATGCGGGTAATTTTAGATTACCGTTAACCATTCCATATGCCGGAACTTGATGTGTTCCGCATAGCGTGTACGTGCAAAATCCAGCTTAGGGGGCAAGTTTTGAAAACCAACAGCCGTATCAAACTGATCGCATTATCCGTTTCCGCCATGGTTTCTTTAGGTGCCGTTGCCGCGCCCGAAGCAGCCGGTTCGGATGCGTCTGCGAAGCAGGAAAAAGGCCAATATGTCGTTCGTCAAGGCGAAACCTTGGCTCAAATTGCGGCCCGTGTCCGCCCCGCCGATACCAGCTTGAAAGATACCATTCAGGTATTGGCCAAAGCCAATCCTAATGTTTTTAAAAACGGCAATATCCATTTCATGCGCGTTGGTGACGTATTGGTTATTCCGTCTTCGTTGGACATTGCAAAGTTAAACGGACAATCCGGCTCTGCCAAACCTGAGGCTATGGCCGATACCGCCTCCGGCGGCAAATCCGGGCAGCATCCTGCCACTGTACCCGTTAATCCGGAAGAAAAAGAGGCCCGACCCCAATCTGTTGAGGCCGAGAGTCAATCCGGTGGCAAGCAAAAAGCGGATGAGGCTGCTTCTGCGGCAAGTGTCGAAAACAAAAAGGATCCCGGGGAAACGGCTGCCGCTTCCGAAGCTTCGGGAGAAGACAGCGGTTCTACCTTTTTATGGGTGATGCTCGGCGCCCTCGGGTTGCTGGCTTTGATGGGGCTGGGCAAGCTGAAAAAGAAAGACGGAAGCGGTACAGCCCCGAAAAATGAAATAGAGCCGCCGGTTAGCGGGCCTGCTGCGGTTGCCGCTGCAAAAAGCTCGTCAGAAAAACACGATGAAGACAATCTGTTTTCCAACGATGTGGAACAATCCAGAGTGCCGGTCGAAGCGCCCGCGGGGGATGTGGATATCGATTTGGGTTCCTTGGAGGACCAAGGCGGTATTGTCAGCAGCTCGGTAACCACTGACGAGGAAACCGAAAAGCGCCGTGATGCGAATTGGGACGAAATCGAGTCTACGGAAAGCGTTTATGAAGAAGAGCCGCAACGGGTAATATTCGATGCCGAAAAGCCGCATGAAACCGATGATATGCTTGCGGTTGATGTGCAATATGATGAGCAGGCTGATGTTGGGCAAACCGACGGTGACAGTGAAGAGCCTTTGGTTTTTGAATCCTCTGAATCGTCTGAAGCCCCGGATGCACTGCTTCCGGAGGGTGGTGCCGTAGCTGTTGCTGAGACCGGGAAAGAAGAAAAGCTGGTTTTTGAGTCCTCTGTGGCTGCAGATGCAGATAAAGATATATCTATAGACGTAGACGAAGCAGAGGCAGATTCAATAGCCGAAGGCGAAGAAAAAGTACAACATATTGATGTGTCTCCGGAAGTTGAGCCCGAACCTTTGGATTTTGATGAGCCGGAGCCGATTAAACCTGCTGATGCGGCAATGGTGCAAACTGATGAAAAACCGCTTGAATTTGTTCATGACACCGTTCAGCAAGAAGATGCAGAGACAGATGAAGATGCTGCCGCGCCGGAAGAACCTTTGGGTTTGGGCCAGCCGGGTTTGGTTGTGGAGCCGGCAGGTTCCACCGGCGGCGAAGAAGATTTTTCAGAGACGCATATCACTGAAGCAGATGAAAATACCATTATCGAATGGGACAGCGTCCAATTCGGCGAGGGTGACGAAGAGGTGGGATTTGTTTCCGAGTCAGTCGGGATGACTGCTCCTTTGGAGGCAAAATATGAATTGGCACAGATGTATATCGAAATCGGCGATCCCGAAGCTGCACGTGAAACTTTGAATGAATTGGTCGAGGAGGCAAACGGAGATATTTTGGCCAAATCAAAAGCCTTGTTGGCTGATTTGAACTAGTTTCGGCAGATTCAATAATGCCAGTCTGAAAAGAGCCCGGGTCCGACTCGGGTTTTTATTTGATTCAACCGAAACTATGATGCGGATTCAATTAATTCGATAACAAACGGCCGGATGGTCAAAATGCGGCTTGCGCTATTCGGTTATTTGACGACACTTGGGTTGTTTTTGCTTGAATATATTGATATTTAGAAAACATTTTCGTTGTATAGTCATTTAAAATAAGAACGATACGGCGTTGCTGCGCCTTGCCGTACTATCTGTACTGTCTGCGGCTTGCTGCCTTGTCTCGTTCTTATTTTAGTCGACTATAAATGCAATTTGCATTCTTTGTGACATGAAATTTTTCGAATAAAAATTATATGAATGTAATTTCAAGCGATGAGAGAGTGTTTTGGTTTGTTGTGCCGGTAAAGCGGGTGAGCATGGCAAAATTGTATAGTGGATAAACTTATTTTCCGATACGGCATTGCATGCCTTGGCTCGAAAAGTAAATTTATTCACCATAGCGTGGGCGGTTTCGGTATAACGGAAATTTTGGCTGACCGGGTGCCGGTGATGCTATTTCAACTCTAGGCAGTGTTGGCAATCGGGTATTTGGGAGCGATTGAAATCAAATGGATGAAGCCGTAGAGGTGGGGCAAGGGCGGCAACGTTGGGCGCTGGTTGTATCTTATGACGGCAGCCGCTTTTTCGGCTGGCAAAAACAGGCGGACGGTATCCCGACGGTACAAGATGCGTTGGAAAGGGCCGCAGGTTGCATCGCAGGCGAGAAAGTCAGTATGGTGGCGGCAGGGCGCACAGACACTGGCGTGCATGCCACTGCACAAGTGGTTCATTTTGATACCCGGGCAAACAGGCAGGAGCATGCTTGGGTGCGTGGTGTGAATGCATATTTGCCCCAAGGAGTGGCGGTGTTGGCGGCGCAACAGGTCGGAGCGGGGTTTCACGCCCGTTTTGATGCATGCGGCAGGCGGTACCGTTATGTGCTGCAATCATCCTGTGTGCGTTCGCCTTTGCTGGTAGGTAGAGTGGGTTGGACGCATTATCCGTTGGAAATGGCGCAGATGAAAGAAGCCTTGGCTTGTTTGGTGGGGGAGCATGATTTTTCCAGTTTCCGTGCTTCGCAATGCCAGGCAAAGTCACCGGTAAAAACTTTGTACGGCGCTTGCCTGAGCGGTACGCCTTCTTTGATGGCACTGGATTTGCACGGTAATGCTTTTTTGCACCATATGGTGCGCAACATCGTGGGTGCGCTGGTGTATGTGGGCAGCGGGCGTTTGAGCGTGGAGGGTTTCCGTCAATTAGTGTTGGAAAAAAGCAGGCTGAAGGCGCCCCCTACGTTTATGCCGGACGGCCTTTACCTCACCGGCGTGGATTATCCGGAGAAATGGGGAGTGGCCATCCCGCCGCAGCCTGATTGGCTGTGGTCTTGATAAAACAATGCCTGTCTGAAAAATATTTCAGACAGGCATTGTAAATATAGTGGTTTCTTTAGATATGAATAACCTTCCGGCTTGGTGATACGCAAGAGGAAAGGTAAAATAATGCTCCTTAGTTTCAAATATAGTCGACTAACATAGAACGAGACAAGGCAGCAAGCCGCAGACAGTACAGATAGTACGGCAAGGCGCAGCAAGGCCGTATCGTTCTTATTTTAAATGACTATATATGGTTGAAATACCGGATTTGCCAATAATAAGCCGCATACAGTACAGGCGGCAGGGAACCGGTTTTATTGCCGCTTTGGCGGCTTGCTCTTTTTGAACTAAGATGCAGGGGCCGTATCAAAAATAAGTTGATTTGCCATATGGTTCGAATGCTTGGGTTAGGTTTTTTTACAAAGATGAAGACATTGGCGGAATCATTCCTGTATTATCCTGCCGAGTTGGTCCGGCGCTTGCTTGGATGCCTGTCTGAAAACGGAACCGGCAAGCCGTTGAAGTAAAGGCGGGCTGTCTGTTTTATGATGATGAGGAGTTGAAAAATGGCTGCCCGGAAATCTGTCGTCGAGTGGCTCGACCATACCCTCCAAGTGTCGAGCTTTACCGATTATGCACCGAACGGTCTTCAGGTGGAGGGCCGTGATACGGTGAATACGGTTGTTACTTCTGTTACCGCCAGTTTGGCCGCAATCGAATATGCGGCAGACAAAAAAGCAGACCTGCTGTTGGTGCATCATGGTTTGTTTTGGCGGAGCGAGCCCGTTGCGGTTGTCGGTTGGAAAAAACAACGTATCGAAGCTTTGCTGCGGCATCAAATCAATATGGCAGGCTACCATTTGCCTTTGGATGCGCATCCCGAGTTGGGCAATAATGCGCAATTAGCCAAACGGATGGGGTGGATTGCAGAAAAAAGAACGGGCGAACAAAATCTTCTGAACATAGGATGCCTGTCTGAAACGCAAACACTTGCGGAAATGGCCGCTATGCTGGAAAAGCAATTGATGCGGAAACCCGTTGTGGTGGGAGATGGCAGAAAAGCAATCAACAGGGTGGCTTGGTGTACCGGCGGGGCCCAAGGCTTTTTCCAAAATGCCGTAGACCAAGGTGCCGATGTTTATGTAACGGGCGAGATATCCGAAGCGCAATACCATTTGGCCAATGAGACCGGTGTGGCGTTTGTCAGCGCGGGACATCATGCGACCGAGCGTTATGGCGTTGCGGCATTGGGACAAGCGCTTCAAAAGGAGTTCGGATTGGTGCTTTACGCATTTGATGAGCCAAATCCTGCTTAAAATCAAAGTTTGCTATAAAACTTTACGTTATTTTAAATAATACTTTAAGTCTATCGGTAAAATCGGTTAGAATTGCACAGTTTAATGGCTCGGTATTCCCAAAAATTAGGATGACTGAATAAATGGATAATAAAGAAATCAACACAAGCCGCCGCCGCTTCCTGACCTTGGCTACCGTCGGTGCCGGCGGTGTAGTTGCCGGCGGCGTGGCTACCCCGTTGGTCGCCAGCTTTTTTCCATCGGAAAAAGCCAAGGCAGCGGGTGCGCCCGTAGAAATCGATGTGAGTAAGATCGAGGCCGGTCAACTTACTACCGCAGAATGGCAAGGTAAGCCGATTTGGGTGGTAAACCGCACGGAACAGCAGGTTAAAGATTTGCCGACGCTGGACGGAGCCTTAACCGATCCGGCTTCAAATGATGAACAACAGCCGGAATATTGTAAAAATCCGGTTCGCTCCATCAAGCCCAATATTTGGGTTGCCATTGGCATTTGTACTCATTTGGGATGTTCGCCGACTTTCCGGCCGGATATTGCTCCTGCGGATCTGGGCGGAGATTGGAAGGGCGGATTTTTCTGTCCGTGCCACGGTTCTAAATTCGATTTAGCCGGACGCGTATATAAGGGCGTGCCGGCGCCGTCGAATTTAATAATACCTCCTTACAAATATCTGAGCGATACCACTATTTTGGTGGGTGAAGACTAAATAATAAGGGACTCAATCATGGCAAACCAAACCAATAGCAAAGCAAAGGCATTGTTAGACTGGGTGGACGCACGGTTCCCTTTGTCTAAAATGTACAACGAGCACGTAGGAGAGTACTACGCGCCGAAAAATTTCAATTTCTGGTATTACTTCGGCTCCTTGGCCATGCTGGTGCTGGTGATTCAAATAGTCAGCGGTATTTTCCTGACGATGAACTACAAGCCGGACGGCAACCTCAATTCATATCATATGCCTGCTGCGTTTACTGCGGTGGAGTACATTATGCGTGATGTTTCAGGCGGCTGGATTATCCGTTATATGCACTCTACCGGCGCCTCCATGTTTTTTGTGGTAGTGTATCTGCATATGTTTCGCGGCCTGATTTATGGTTCGTTCAAAAAACCGCGTGAGTTGGTGTGGGTATTCGGTGCTTTGATTTTCTTGGCCTTAATGGCTGAGGCATTTATGGGCTATTTGCTTCCTTGGGGCCAGATGTCTTTTTGGGGAGCACAGGTGATTATTAATCTGTTTGCAGCCATTCCCGTTATCGGTCCGGATTTGTCTACTTGGATTCGCGGTGATTTCAATGTATCTGATGCCACTTTGAACCGCTTTTTTGCCTTGCATGTGATTGCGGTGCCATTGGTGTTGGTGGGCTTGGTGGTTGCGCACATTATCGCTTTGCATGAGGTGGGTTCTAATAACCCTGATGGTATCGAAATTAAGAAATTAAAAGATGAAAACGGTATTCCTCTCGATGGAATCCCTTTTCATCCGTATTACACCGTAAAAGACATACTGGGTGTAGTGGTATTTCTGATTGTGTTCTGTGCGGTAATGTTTTTTGCACCGGAGGGGGGCGGCTACTTTTTGGAGGCTCCTAATTTTGACCCGGCCAATCCTTTGAAGACGCCGGCACATATTGCTCCTGTATGGTACTTCACTCCGTTTTACGCCATTCTGAGGGCCGTACCTTCGTTTGCAGGTACCCAAGTTTGGGGGGTACTGGCAATGGGGGCTGCCGTGATATTGATTGCGCTGTTGCCTTGGCTGGACCGTTCGCCGGTTAAATCCATTCGCTATCGCGGCCCGGTTTTTAAAGTGATGCTGGTTCTTTTCATTATTTCCTTTATCGGTTTAGGTATTTTAGGTGCCAAGGTGGCAACCGACACCCGCACGATTGTGTCGCAAATTTTAAGTATTATCTATTTTGCCTTCTTCTTATTGATGCCTTTGTACACTAAGAAAGATAAAGACCGGCCGGTTCCCGAGCGAGTTACAATGAGCACTACACGTAACAAGGTATTGTTTTTTGTATACGCAGGTATTACGGTGGTGGGGTCTTATCTGTTTGCGGTATTGATTTAACGAGGGCAGTTCAAATGAAAAAAAATTGGATAAACTGGGTTGCTGCCTTTTTGTTGGCAGCACCGATGAGCACTGTAATGGCAGCCGGTGGCGGTGACTATCCGAAAGTGGATATCGATTTGGGCGATGAGGTAGCGTTGCAGCGTGGAGCTCAAATTTTTGCCAACTATTGTCTTTCCTGCCATTCGGCAACAGGTATGCGTTTTAACCGTCTGCAAGATATCGGACTCACTGAGGAGCAAATTCAGGATAATCTGATGTTTACGAGTGACAAAATCGGCGATGTAATGCAATCGGCTATGGCTCCTGCCGATGCTAAAAAATGGTTCGGTGCAGAGCCTCCGGATTTGACTTTGATTGCCCGTTCCCGCGGTGCTGATTATTTGTATGCTTACCTACGTGGATTTTATAAAGACCCGACCCGTCCTACAGGTTGGAACAATACGGTTTTTGATAAAGTCGGCATGCCGCATCCGCTGTGGGAGCAGCAGGGGGTAAGAGCAGTTGAATTGGATAGTAAAGGCCAACCGGTTTGGATTAAGAACGAGCATGGTGTTCTGGAGCCTAAGCTGTATTGGGAGCGAACAGGGTTGCATAGTCGCCGCACTCCCGATGGAAAAGTTATTGATCGGGAATTTGATAACTATGCCAAAGATTTGGTTACGTATCTTGTGTATATGGGAGAGCCGGCACAGTTGCAACGTAAACAGCTCGGTTATATTGTTATGATATTCCTCTTTGCAATCATGCTGCCAATTGCTTATTTTTTAAAGAAAGAATATTGGAAAGACGTACATTAATTGTGGTGCACTGGGTAAAAAACCAGATTTATTCAAAATTATTTTAGAATAAATCTGGTTTATTTTTTGTCTATAGTAAATACAGCTTAATTTAATTTCTGATTTTAGATCTGAGAAATGTATATTTATAGTCGACTAAAATAAGAACGAGACAAGGCAGCAAGCCGCAGACAGTACAGATAGTACGGCAAGGCGCAGCAACGATGTATCATTCTTATTTTAAATGACTATACTACAAAGATAATAATAAATCACGAAATGTATTGGGGTCTTTAATAAAAGTTATTTCACCTTTCTGAGGAAAATGAAAATCTAATAGACGAGAGACCCAAAAACGAATACATCCGGCACGTTGGGCTATAGGAAAAAAAGAATGTTCTTCTCTGCTGATTGGTCGTATACTCTCATAGCCTTTTAAAAAAGCTGCTTTTAAATATTCATTGATAACATTGTTTGTAGTTCGGGCCCAATCATTGATTGCAATGGCTAAATCATATATAAAACTGCCATTGCAAGCATAATAAAAATCAATAAAACCGGCTACGTCGTTGCCATTAAATAATACATTGTCTTTAAATAAATCTGCATGAATAATACCGCTAGGTAGTTTGACATGTAAATTTTGGTCTAAATAAATAATTTCAGATTCTAAGAGCTTGGCATCTTCGCTGCTTAATATGGGTAATAATTGTTTTGCCATAGTCTCCCACCATGATATATATCTATGGTTCTTCATCTGCATAGGAAAAGATTGGCCTGCAATATGCATGTGTGCCAGCATTTTCCCAGTATTAAAACACTGTATTTCGGTCGGAGTGTTTGTATCGTGTCCTAATAGACAACTTACAATACAAGCAGGTTTGCCTGATAAATAAGAATCAAACCTATTATCTTTTCTTTTAATCGGGGCGGGGCAGGCTATTTTTAAATTGTTCAAGTGGTGTTTTAATAGTAAAAAAAAGGGTAGTTCGTCTTGCCGGAGTGTTTCAAAAAGGGTTAAAACGTAACGACCAGTAGAAGTGGTTAAAAAGTAATTACTATTTGTCACTCCCTGGGCTATGCCTTGCAAAGAGACAAAATGGCCTAAATCGTAAAATGATAAAAAATCATGTATTTCATCATTGGAGACGCTGGTATAAACAGACATTGTTTTGCCTATCTGAAAATTTTTTGGAGTCAATTAAACTGTTGTCGGTGAATTTTCCGAAATATAAAAAATGACAAAACCAAAAATTCTCTGATTAAACAGTTATTTGCAAATTCATTTGAGTATTTGG
>NZ_JAUNHL010000060.1 GCF_030523955.1 Neisseria sp. | reverse complement strand
TGGGAGATTTTATGACTGCATTACTACGGAGCTCTTATTTTAATTGACTATAAAATAAAACTCCGAGATTGGAGCGCGGACGTCCCCGTCCGCAAAATATCCAGAATCATACATAAAAAGCGGACGAAAACGTCCGTGCTCTACCGGAAATTTTATTTGAATCGACTATATTTTTCCTAAGCTTTTCAGACAGGCATTTCTTTGGGTAACAATGAAATAGCAACAAAAATATCGGCTCTCTAACCAAATAAAAGGCTTTGCCGTATACACTGGAAAGCCTTTTGCTATGGGGTTTCAAACACTAATATAGTAGCTTATCAAACTTATTAAATTTAATAGTACAGTAGCCTCATCTTGTTGCGTACTGCCTGACCTTGTACTGTCTATAGCTTCGTCACCTTATTCTATTTTAAATTTAAGCTACTATATTATTCCGGATGTTTGAGATGATAGATCTTAGCCACCGCATCTACCAATTCACTGTCTTTGGCACTGGCTTTAGATAAAGTTGAAGTAGGTGAATGCAGCAGTTTATTGGTAAGTTGTACGGATAATCTTTCCAATACTTCTTGCGGCGGCGTACCTTTGGCCAATTGCTTCATGGCATTCGCCAGTACATGGCGCCGTGCACGCTCTCCATCATCACGCAATGCTCGGATTAATGGAACGCTTTGACGGCTGCGTTGCCAATCTACAAATTCCGCTACTTTTTCATCTACCATCGCCTCAGCTTCGGCAGCAGCCTGTCGACGTGCTTCTTGACCGGTTTGTACGATACCCATCATATCGTCGACGGTATAGAGGTAAACGTCGTTTAATTCCCCTACTTGCGGCTCAATATCGCGCGGCACTGCCAAATCCAGCATAAACATCGGCAGATAGTGGCGCTGTTTCAATGCGCGTTCAACCATGCCTTTACCCACTATAGGCAACTGGCTGGCAGTAGAAGACACCACCACATCATATTGCGAAAGCAAATCCGGCAATTCGCTCAGCAAACGCGCTTCAGCTGGCGAAGCTAATTTTTCACATAATTCTTCAGCACGAGCCAATGTGCGGTTGGCTACCGTGATTTTACGCGGCTGTTTGGCGGCAAAATAAGTGGCAACCAATTCAATCATCTCGCCGGCTCCGATAAACAATACGTTCAGATCAGCCACAGCTGGGAAAATCTGTTCGGCCATTTTCACCGATGCGGCTGCCATGGAAACGGATTGTTCGCCCACGGCAGTGCCGCTGCGTACATCTTTGGCCACCGAAAAAGTTTTTTGGAACAGAGCATTTAACCAAGTATCGACCGTTTCCTGCTCCTGCGCCACTCGCAAAGCATCTTTAATCTGGCCAAGAATCTGCGGTTCACCCAATACCATGCTGTCTAAACCGCAAGCTACGCGGAAAGCATGGCGTATGGTATCGCTGCATCCCAAAGTGTAGAGATAAGGGCGGATTTCCTCTTCTTTCAGCCCCTGATAATTGGCCAACCAGCGGATAACGGCTTCACCGTCCCCCACGCAATAAAGCTCGGTGCGGTTGCAGGTAGACAGGATAACAGCTTCACTGGCGGCATCGCTATCCACCAAATCCCGCACAGCTTCGGGCAGCACAGCTGCAGCAAACGCGATTTTTTCACGTATGCTCAGCGGCGCTGTTTGATGATTCAGGCCGATTGCGGTCAATTGCTGCATAAAAAAGAAAGATTGATGAGGTGTGTAAAAAGCGCTTTATTATAACTGAAACAAGACTTGAGAAAAACGGCAAACCGCTAATTAAACCCTCTTTGGCTGTTGCTTACCCTTCATCTTAGATTAACTTGCCAAATGAATATTCTCTTGGCTTTTTTCAGACAGGCAACCGTTCGTATTTTTTAGATTCTTTACGCCCTTATCGGACGGAATCTATATTTATATTGTTTTCAACCACTCTTAATAACTTATACTGATATATTAATTTATTTATTTTTCAATAAATTGAAGAAAACTCTAAGAGAACCAACTTACTCTTGAGCATACTAACTGAAGAAAATATTTTCCATTTGTGTTATAAATATTCTTTTAAAGCATAACCCCTCTTTTTCTTTTGGCAGGTGATCATGGACAATAATAACGATGTTACGGACAACAAAACCACTCATCCGGTGATTCCAGCTATCGTACTCGCTTTATTACTCGGAGGTATTTTGGGCTTCGCCGGCGGTCGTTTTATGTACGCGCCCTCTCACAGCGAAGAGCCGCTCTATGATGCTCCCGACTCGCCGTCAGTACCGTTTAAGTCTTGGTCTAACGATAACTGGTCTTTCAAACTTTCAGGCGAAAACCAATCGTCTGCACAAATCGCTATGTTGCAAAACAATCAATTGCCGTTTGTTATTACCACCAACGGCGCAGCCAGCCCTGCTTTTTTCAATATTGATATTAACAGCAAACCACATCAGGCCTATGGTACCGTTTCGCTAACCGGCGATCCGGCTTCCGGCTTGATTACTTCGGTAGAGCTATGGTCTAACGACAAACTGTATTCGTTACGCCGTCAGAATGCAGGAGGCGAATGGACGGTGAAAGAATCTGATTTAAATCATGGTTCACGATAAAAAGAAAAGAATAAACTCTTTTTATCACCTGAATCGAATCATTTCAGACAGGCATCTTTACCTGCAATGCCTGTCTGAAACTTTTCAGCATTGTAGACTGCAGGCCTAGCTAATTGGATAACATCATGGATTTGCACGATATCCGCGAAGATTACAGCAAACAGGCACTCTCGGAAAAAGAGTGCGATGCCCATCCTATTCCGCAATTTGAAAAATGGCTGAACGAAGCCATCCGTTCTCAAGTTAACGAGCCGACTGCGGTAAATGTCGCCACCGTCGATGCAAACGGCCGGCCAAGCAGCCGCATGGTGCTGCTCAAAGAAGTTAACCCGCAAGGCTTTGTCTTTTTCACCAATTATCACAGCCGCAAAGGCCGCGCACTGGCTGCCCATCCTTATGCCGCACTTACCTTTTTTTGGCCGGAGCTGGAACGTCAGGTGCGTATCGAAGGCAGGGTGGAAAAACTGGATGAAGCTGCATCCGACGAATATTTCGAATCGCGCCCCTACACCAGCCGCATTGGCGCTTGGGCAAGCGAACAGAGCGAAGTCATCGAAAACCAAGCGGTTTTAGTGAAACGCGCCGCCGTAATCGGTTTGAAGCATCCGCTGCATGTCCCCCGTCCGCCGCACTGGGGCGGTTATCTGGTGATACCCGACTGTTTGGAATTTTGGCAGGGTCGCCCCAGCCGCCTGCACGACCGTATCCGCTACTGGCTGGATGACAACGGCGACTGGATTAAAGAACGATTATCACCATGAGCCGCACCGTTTACGTTTACTGCGCCGGCGGCGATGTCTTTCTACCGAAAACGATGCGCACAGCGGTTTTTGATAACATGCGGCAACTGGCCGCCACACTCTGCGATACCGACATGGAATGCCGCTTGCTGATTCCCATCGACAACGAAATCGATTTCCCAACCGATCACGATACAAACAGCAAACGCAAAACCGCACTTGCCATACGTCTGGCCAATGAGGCCATGATCCGCCGTTGCGATGCGGTGATCGCCAATCTGTCGCCTTTTCGCGGCAACGAGCCGGATTGCGGCACGGCTTACGAATGCGGTTTTGCCCGCGCGTTGGGCAAACCGGTACTTACCTACAGCGACAACATGAGCGAGCAAACCGAACGCTATCGTGATTTTAACTTCCATGCCGCCGCTGCCGACAAACGTTACGCCTACACCGAAATCGAAGACTTCGCCCTACCGTTCAATCTGATGATGTACGGCGACGATTATCCGCTTTTCCCTGACTTTGAAAGTGCACTGCGCCATTTCGTACAACAGCAAAAATCACATTTCTAACCATTATTTTCAGACAGGCATACTCGCGTATTCCGTCGTTTGATGCCTGTCTGAAAAATCATGCTTCATCCGGCTGTTTTTTTTCAGACAGACATAGGGCATACTTTAAATTTCCGCTACAATATAGCGCCTTTATCCCTTTTCCCATACAAGGAGCATTTCATGTTTTCTAAAAGCGTGACCATCGAACAATACGATCCCGAAGTAGCCGCCGCCATTGCCCAAGAAGTCGGTCGCCAGCAAGACCACATCGAGCTGATTGCCTCCGAAAATTATGTTAGCTGCGCGGTAATGGAAGCACAGGGCAGCCAATTAACCAACAAATACGCCGAAGGTTATCCGGGCAAACGTTATTACGGCGGTTGCGAATATGTCGATATCGTCGAGCAGTTGGCAATCGACCGCGTGAAAAAACTGTTCGGCGCAGAATATGCCAACGTTCAGCCCCACTCCGGCTCGCAAGCCAACCAAGCCGTTTACGCTTCGGTATTGAAACCCGGCGACACCATTCTGGGCATGAGCCTGGCACACGGCGGCCACCTCACCCACGGCGCGAGCGTGAACATCTCCGGCAAACTGTATAACGCCGTTGCTTATGGTTTGGATGAAAACGAAGTGCTCGATTACGCCGAAGTAGAACGCCTGGCATTGGAACACAAACCGAAAATGATCGTAGCCGGTGCATCTGCCTACGCGCTGGAAATCGATTGGGCGAAGTTCCGCGAAATCGCCGATAAAGTGGGCGCATACTTGTTCGTGGACATGGCACACTACGCAGGCTTGGTAGCTGCCGGCGAATATCCTAATCCCGTGCCTTTTGCCGATTTTGTGACCACTACTACCCATAAAACCCTGCGCGGCCCGCGCGGCGGCGTGATTTTGTGCCGTGACAACACCCATGAAAAAGTGCTGAATTCAACGATTTTCCCCAGCCTGCAAGGCGGCCCGCTGATGCACGTGATTGCGGCCAAAGCCGTGGCGTTCAAAGAAGCGCTCGAGCCTGAATTCAAAGAATACGCCAAACAGGTGAAAATCAATGCCGCCGCCATGGCTGAAGAGCTGGTGAAACGCGGCCTGCGCATTATTTCCGGCCGCACCGAAAGCCACGTTTTCTTGGTGGATCTGCGCGCGAAAAACATCACCGGCAAAGCCGCCGAAGAAGCTTTGGGCAAAGCGCACATCACCATCAACAAAAATGCCATTCCGAACGATCCGGAAAAACCGTTTGTTACCTCCGGTATTCGCGTCGGTACCGCAGCCATCACTTCACGTGGCTTTAACGAAGCCGATGCCCGCGAGTTGGCCAATCTGGTAGCCGATGTACTGGAAAATCCGGAAGACCAAGCAACATTGGAGCGTGTCGCAGCCGCTGCCAAAGCCTTGTGCGATAAAAACCCGGTTTACGGTGCCTGATTAAGCTAAATCTGTTACGCTGAAAACCCAATGCCTGTCTGAAAAATATATTTCAGACAGGCATTGAGTTTTAAACCATCATTAAGAATTAGGCAGCAAGGTTGTTTTTTTAAACAATAAAATAAAAGCCTAAGAGCCAGACTTGCCCTTCACATCAATCACCCACACCTCGGCCTGCGAGCCTAACCGCAGCGGTACGCCCCAAAAACCGTAACCGGAAGTCACCACATAATGCCCGAAGCCGATTTTTTCATAACCATAAGCACGGCGGTTCACATATTCGGCCAACAGATTGGCCGGGAAAATTTGGCCTTTGTGTACATGGCCGGATACCTGCAAATCAATCGGCAGTTTGGAATGTGCTTCAATATCGCTCGGGCGGTGATCCATCAAGAATACCGGTTTTTTGCCATCGGTTTTCAATAATAACTCGTTAGTCGGCATCCGGCCTTTGGCCAAATTATCCGGCCGGCCGACCAGCCAAAAATTGCCGTTATCCACTTCCAATACTTCATCATTCATCACCTGTATGCCTGCACGGGTTAATTCTTCATTGATTTCCCGTTCCGCTCCGCGTAACAAATCATGATTGCCCATGGTCGCATACACGCCCAGAGGCGCTTTCAACTTCATCAGCGCCGGCTGCATATTTTCGGCGCGGTAAGCTTCCACATCATCATCCATGATATCGCCGGGCATCAGAATAATGTCGACCTTTTCGCGGTTCATCATATCGGCCAATTTTTCCAGCTGGCGCGAACCTAACAGGCGGCCGATGTGCAAATCACTGACCATGCCGATACGTACCGGTTTGGCCATCGGGCGGTCCAAGGTGATTTCCAGATGGCGCACCACCGGCGTATAAGCATTATAGATAGAGATACCGAATAAGCCAGCAAACAGACTGCCGCCCAATACCCGCAACATTGTTTGGGGTTGGCTGTTCGGCGCGACTTTTTTCAAAATAAAATACACAGCCGCGATAGATAGTGCGCAAAACAAGGTAAACAGCAACACCACGCTCCAGCCTATGGCGACTTTCAATATCGGCGACCAAAAACGAATCAGGATATACCACGACAAGAACATGCCGTTGCTGAACAAAAATACCGCCCACATTCCTTTACGATAGCCGACCGTGCCTTTTTGCAAGTTCAGCATCCACAACCAGAAGCGGGCGAAAATATAAGTAAGCGGTTGGATCATCAAACCAACGGTTAAAAATACCATATGAATTTCTTTTGCTAAAACAGACAAAATCGGAGACCTTTCGCAAAACATTCAGCAAAAGGTCTCTTTCTTTTGAAATTCTAATACAGCACGCCTCATATGCCATTACCGCCCGCCATACTGCTGTTTACCACGATAAACGGTCACGCAAACGTGATTTTGACATATGGTTGATTTGGCTTTATTTTGCTTTACCCTGAATATAAAGAGAAGCAAACAACGGATGTATTTGCTTCTCTTATTTTCAGACAGGCATAGTAACATCAGCTGGCGGCTTCGATAACCCCCAGCGCCTGCAATCCCCGATAAATCCCGTCTTCGGTAACCGCCGGGCAAATGTAATCGGCCAGCGCTTTCAATTCGGGATGCCCGTTATCCATCACCACGCCGAAACCGACCGCCTGCATCATCTCCTTATCGTTCAGGCCGTCGCCGAAAGCCATCGCATCTTGCATGGTCAAACCGAGTTTATCCAAAGCAGCCTGAATGCCGCGCGCTTTCGAGCCCTCGGCGGCCAGAAAGTCAACGCCCTGCTCGTGCCAGCGTACGGTTTTTAGGGAAGCGGGCAGTACTGTTTCCACAACGTTATCCTGGCTTTGCGGGTAAAACGCCAGCATCTGGTACACCGGTTCGTTTGCTTCGGGTAATCCGATGCGGTAAGCAACGCCTAATCGGCTCAACGCCGATACCAAGGCTTCGGTTTCATAGGAAACGTATACCTCATGCTCGGTAACGCAAGCATAGGCTATGCCCAGCGCCGCCATCTGTTTGCCGGTTTCGGCAATATCGCTGCTTGCCAGCGGAAAAGTCGCCAAAGCTTCGCCGCGATAGCGGACAAACTGGCCGTTAATCGACACCAGCAATTCCATGCCGGTTTCGGCCATCAGTTGCTTAATTGCTTCAGGCAATACCGAAGGCCCGCGGCCGGTGGCAATCGCGGTGATAATTCCCTGCTCTTTAAGCGCCTGCAAAGCGTTGCGGGTACTCTCTGCAATTCGCCGCTCGTCTTTGATATAAAGCGTATCGTCGATATCAAAAAAAATGATTTTGGGTTGTTGTTTTTGCATAAACTGCATTCTGATCAGTGGTTGTTCTATTGAATCTTAAGAAATATCGCAGTCACTATAACATAATCCGCCTACGCCTTTAAGCCGGCGGCAAGCGTAAAAATGCCTGTCTGAAAACAAGCAACAGGTTTTTCAGACAGGCATAAGGTTGCGTAAACCGATTTTATTTCAACATGTTTTTAATCACGCCCATCACGCTGCGCGAAATGGCGTTGGTGACTTGGCGGTTAATCTGGCTGCCGACGCTGTCGGCCAAATCATAGGCAATCCCTTGATTGGCTTTTTTCCGACCGCCGAACAGGCCGCCGAGCAAGCCGTCGACTACGCCCGGTTTGTCCGCTTCCTTGGCTTGCTGCTTGGCGGCGGCTTTTTCCGCCTTTTCACTTTCAGCCGCTTGGGCTGCCTGTTGGGCGGCTTCGGCGTTTTGCGCACCCAACTCTTGCAAGGCTTCGTATGCTGAATAATTATCTACCATGTCTTTGTAGTGCGGATACAGCGCATCTTGTTGGAAACGGCTGTCGCGCTCTTCTTTGCTCAAAGGGGTAAGGCTGGACTGCGGCGGTAACACAAAAGAACGTTCCACCACGCCCGGCATACCTTTTTCATCCAAGAAAGACACCAGCGCCTCGCCGACGCCCAATTCCATGATCACCTCGGCCACATCCAGATCGGGATTGCTGCGGAAGGTTTCCGCCGCCGCTTTCACCGCTTTCTGGTCACGCGGCGTAAAGGCGCGCAGCGCATGCTGGATACGGTTACCCAGCTGGCCCAGAATGGTATCGGGCAAATCAAGCGGATTTTGGGTAACGAAGTATACGCCCACGCCTTTGGAGCGGATCAGGCGCACCACTTGCTCTACTTGTTTCACCAAAGCAGCCGGTGCGTTATCAAACAGCAAATGCGCTTCGTCGAAGAACATGACGAATTTCGGTTTGTCCAAATCGCCGACTTCGGGCAGCATTTCAAACAATTCGGCCAGAAACCACAGCAAAAACGCGCTGTAAATCATCGGCGAGAGCATCAGTTTTTCCGAATTTAAAATATTGATCACGCCCTTGCCGCCTTCGCTTTGCATCCAGTCTTGCAAGTTCAGCTCCGGCTCTCCGAAGAATTTGTCGGCGCCCTGGCTCTCCAGTGCCAACAGCTGGCGCTGGATGGCGCCGACGCTGGCGGCGGATACGTTGCCGTATTGGGTTTGGTATTGCTTGGCGTTTTCGGAAACGTGTTGCAGCATGCCGCGCAAGTCTTTCAGATCCAGCAGATGCCAGCCCTTATCGTCGGCCACACGGAACACCAGATTGAGCAGTCCTTCTTGGGTGTCGTTCAGGTTCATCAGGCGTGCCAGCAGCATCGGACCCATTTGCGAAACGGTCACCCGAACCGGAATACCGGTTTCCCCGTAAACATCCCAAAAGCGTACCGGGAAGCCGCTCAGATAGTCGGCTCCCAAATTGTATTCGGCAATGCGCTCACCGATTTTGCCCTGGCCGTCGCCCGCATTGCAAATGCCCGACAAATCGCCTTTTACGTCTACCAAAAACACCGGTACGCCCAGCGCACTGAAAGATTCGGCCATTTTGCGCAATGAAACGGTTTTACCGGTACCGGTGGCGCCCGCAATCAGGCCGTGGCGGTTGGCCATTTTGCCGATTAATTCCAAAGGCTGCTTGTCGGCAGCACGCATGGCGATGGTCAGAGAAGTAGTCATATATTCAAAATCCTTTATTTTCTCGCAAATGATGACGGAGTATTGTAACCGAATCGTTTTTTTCCCGATAGTTTTGCCGGCAGCAGGCTTTCAGACAGGCATATAAAACAACATACCCGGTTTTCCTCCGGGTATGTTGTGTCATCAAACCAACAGACGCTTCATCATTTCCTGATAAACCGCCGACAATTCGGGCACCGCGGCCAAATCGATGTGTTCGTCTATTTGATGGATGCTGGCGTTTACCGGCCCCAATTCGATCAGCTCGCGGGCAATCGCTTTGATAAAACGGCCGTCGGAAGTTCCGCCGCTGGTAGAGAGCTCGGCTTCGACGCCGCACACCTGCGCAATCGCCGCCTGCGCGACTTTGGTCAGCTCGCCTGCCTCGGTAAGAAAGGGCTGGCCCGAAAGCGACCATTGCAAATCGTAGTCCAAACCGTGTTTATCGAGAATCTGATGCACACGCTGTTTCAAGCCGCTGTCGGTCGATTCGGTGGAGAAACGGAAATTGAATTTAACATTCAGGCTGCCGGGGATGACGTTAGTGGCACCGGTGCCGCCTTGGATATTGGAAATCTGAAAACCGGTGGGAGGAAAATAATCATTGCCGCCATCCCATTCGGTGGCCGTCAATTCTGCCAGCGCCGGTGCGAAGGTGTGTACGGGATTTACCGCCAGATGGGGATAAGCGATGTGGCCCTGCTTGCCTTTTACCGTTAAATTGCCGGAAAGCGAGCCGCGGCGACCGTTTTTAATGGTATCACCCAAGCGGTTGACGGCGGTCGGTTCACCGACGATGCAATAATCGATGTTCTCGCCGCGCGCTTTTAATACGTCCACCACTTTGGTGGTACCGTCGTGCGCATCGCCTTCTTCGTCGGAAGTAATCAATAGGGCGATGCTGCCCGGATGGTCGGGATGAAGGGCAATAAAACGCTCGCATGCGGTCACAAATGCGGCGATACTGGTTTTCATATCGGCTGCACCGCGGCCATATAGCTTGCCGTCGCGCTCGGTGGGTTCGAACGGCGGCGAAGTCCATTTTTCTTGCGGGCCGCTGGGTACCACATCGGTGTGGCCGGCAAAACACAACAAAGGGGCGCTGATACCGCGGCGCGCCCAGATGTTTTGCGTGTCGTTAAAGTCCAGTTTTTCGATTTCAAAGCCGATTTTCTGCAAACGCTCGATTAAGATGGCTTGGCAATTTTTATCTTCGGGTGTTACCGAAGCTTCGGCGATTAATTGTTTGGTAAGGGCTAAGGTGGCGGTTTCGCTCATAAACGTTTTTCTCTGGCGGATACGGTTTTATTCGATATAGACAAACTTTGCCCGCTTCACATTGCACAATACTTCGTAAGCAATGGTGCCGGCGCTTTGCGCAACTTCGTTTACATTAACATCGTCGCCCCATAATTCTACCTCAGCCGACAAGCCTTCGTGCGAACCGTTGAGCTCTACCGTCATCATATCCATCGATACCCTGCCGATAACACGGCTGCGGTGGCCGTTTATCGCTACCGGTGTGCCGGTTTCGGCAAGACGCGGATAGCCGTCGGCATAACCGCAGGCAATCAGGCCGACGCGGGTGGAGCGTTTGGTGTAAAACGCCGCGCCGTAGCCCACCGGCTCGTGCGGCTGTAACACCCGTTCTGCGAACACACTCGTTACCAAGCGCATCACCGGTTTGATGCGCGGGTCGTTTTCCAAAAAGGGATCGGCGCCGTAAAGCGCGATGCCGGCGCGCCCCCAATCACGGCGTGCCTGCGGATAAGCCAGCATGGCGGCCGAATTGGCCAGGCTCTCTTCGCCGGCCAACCCCTCTACCGCCAGATCAAACGTTTCCAGCTGCATTTCGGTCATGCCGCGATCGGCGTCATCGGCGCAGGCGAAGTGGCTCATTTTCACCACCCCGGCGACTTTGCCGCTTTGCTGCAAGGCAGTAAAAGCGGCGGCGTAATTGTGCGGGAAGAAACCGGCACGGTGCATGCCCGAATCCATCTTCAGCCATACTTTCACCGGCTGTTGCCAATCGTATTGCAACAGACCTTCCAACTGCCATTGGCTGGCCACTACCGGCCACAACCGGTATTGGTCGACCGCTTGGTACTCTTCGTTTTCAAACACGCCTTCCAGCAGCAAAATCGGATTTTCAATACCGTTTTTGCGCAATTCAACGGCTTCCTCCAAGCAGGCCACGGCAAAACCGTCGGCCAGGTCGGCCAGCGCATGGGCGCAGCGCACGGCACCGTGGCCGTAAGCATCGGCTTTCACCACCGCCAGCAGTTTTCCGCCATGAAGGTGTTTCAGGGTTTGGTAATTTTCCCGCAAATGGTGCAGGCGTATTTCGGCTCGCAAGGGACGCACGACGGTTTTCTCCTTATTATTGGACGGCAAGCCTCTCATCACTTACCGTTGCTTTCAGACAGGCATTTTTCAGACAGGCATTCCTGAAAATAATCGATTCAATACAAATTTAACGGTAACGGTTCAAGCCCAAATCATCTACGCGGATTTCCGGCTGAATGCCGCTGGCAATATCGGCCGCCAGCTTACCCGAACCCAAAGACATGGTCCAGCCCAGCGTACCGTGACCGGTATTGAGCGTCAGGTTGTCAAACCCGCTGTAACCGATAATCGGCGTACTGTCGGGCGTCATCGGGCGCAGGCCGCTCCAGAAGGTGGAGCGCGACAAATCGCCGGCTTCAGGAAATAAATCGTTGATTACGATTTCCAGCGTTTCGCGCCGCGCCGGATTTAACCGGATTTGATAGCCCGACAACTCGGCCATGCCGCCGATACGGATGCGCTCGTCGAAACGGGTAATCGCCACCTTATAGGTTTCGTCCAACACGGTGGAAACCGGCGAGGCGGCCGGGTTCACAATCGGAATCGTCAGCGAATAACCTTTTACCGGATATACAGGCACCCTCAGCCCCAATTGTTTCAAGAAAGGATGGCTGAAGCTGCCCAGTGCGCACACAAAATGATCGGCCTCTAAACGCTCGCCGCCGGCATATACCGCGCGTACGGTTTTACCGGCCGTTTCCAGGCGTTCGATGTGACAGTTGAAACGGAACCTTACCCCGGCCTCGCGGCACAACTCGGCTAAACGGGTGGTGAAAAGATGGCAGTCGCCGGTACTGTCTTTCGGTAAATGCAAGGCACCTGCCAATTTATGCGCCGCACCGGCCAGCGCCGGTTCGTATTCCAAGCATTCCTGCGGCGATAATTCGCGAAACGGCACGCCGTATTCGGCCAACACCGCCATATCTTTCTTGGCCGCATCCACTTCTTTTTGCTGACGGAAAATCTGCAAGGTACCCTTATGCCGCCCTTCGAAAGGTAGATTCACATCGCGCTCCATACGGGAGAACATTTCGCGGCTGTATTCTGAAATCCGCACCATCCGCTCTTTGTTGCGCGTATAGCTGCTTACGGTACAGTTTTGCAGCATCTGCCAGAGCCATTGCAATTGATAAAGCGAGCCGTCGGGGCGGATAATCAGCGGCGAATGCGGTTTCGTCATCCATTTGAGCGCTTTTTGCGGAATGCCCGGCGCCGCCCACGGCGTGGTATAACCGTAAGAGAGCTGGCCTGCGTTGGCAAAACTGGTTTGAAGCGCAGCCCCTCCTTCACGCTCGATCACTTCCACTTCATGACCGGCCTGCCGCAAAAACCAAGCCGTACTCACGCCGATAACGCCCGCTCCCAATACGATAACCTTCATACGCCCGCCCTTTTCTCTTTGTAGCCAGCCGCAAAACGGTTGCGGCTGCCAATTTTGTTTATACCGCTTATGCCTGTCTGAAAACATTAAAATCGTTTAACTATTCATAAACAGACAGTGAATTTATATAGTGTATTCAAAATCAGATAGTTTTTTTCACTATATTAAAACGGTAAAATATAATATCATTCCAGAAATTTTCAATTTTTAAGTGAAAACACATGAAAGATCTGGACAAAACCGACCGTAAAATCCTGCGCATCCTGCAACAAAATGCGCGTATCCCGATGACGGAATTGGCCGACAAGGTCGGCCTCTCCACCACGCCGGTAACCGAGCGCGTACGGCGCTTGGAGCGCGAAGGCATCATCGAAGGCTATCATGCCCGCCTCAACCCCCATGCTTTGGGGCAAGGTTTGCTGGTGTTTGTCGAACTCAAGTTGCAATCGAAATCCGGCAATATTTTCGAAGACTTCCGCCGCGAAGCGCTGCTGATTCCGCAAATTATGGAATGCCATCTGATTTCCGGCGAATACGATTATCTGATTAAAGTACGGCTGCCCGATATGTCGGCCTACCGCGACCTGCTGGGGCGGATTCTGCTGCAATTGCCCGCCGCCAGCGAAAGCCGCAGCTATGTAGTCATGGAAGAAGTGAAAGAAGATTTCCGGCTGGAAATCAGTTAAACGACGCTTTGATATTACCCTGAACGCGGTTGTTTTTCGAACTGTCGCGTATCGTCCACCAACCGAGATAACGGGTAAAGCGGTTGCCGGTTACCTCGTTATATTCGGCATAGTCTTTGTTATCCGCGCTGCTGCCGAAATCATACCCGGAATCATCGCGGCAAAATTTGCGCCAGCCGTTGCGCGAAGAGAGCCAAATCATCGGCCGGAAAAAGCGGGCGCTTTTATTATCGAAATAATTGCCGCTGATGCGGTTGTACGAGGGCGTTTGGTGACGGACCATTCCGCGCTCGCCGCAGTTGCGGTAAAGATAAATGCCGCCGTTTTTAGGGTTGGGAAAACGGTTACCGGCAATCAGGTTTTTAGCCGAACCGTCTACCGCCAATTGTTCGCGCGGCGTGGTGACCGCAATCACATTATCAACCAGCACATTATTTGCCGTTTCCGCATCCAGATAAACCGCAGGCCCCTGCGACCAGCCGCCGATACGACTATTACGCAAAGTCACGCCGGTCACCCCCGGGCGCAAATACAGCGGCACCCGCGAGCTGCCGTTGATCTCCAAATTTTCCAGCAAAATATCATAAGGCGCCGCGTTTTGTATCGCGGCGGTGTTGTCGCGCACAAACGAAGCCTGCTTCCAACGCTCGTCGTCCATGCCGCTGATCCGCAACGCACCGTCAATGCGGCAATTGCGTATCGTGATGCCGTGCGGGCGCGACCACCCGTTATCACGCCATTCGGAGCGGATGCTCAAGTTATCCGATTCGCCCTCGCGGCGCACCAAGCGGCTGCCTTGGCAATCCAACACCACCCTGCCGGCCTGTTCACCGATCAGCTCGACGTTTTTTTCCACCACCTGATTCGGCGGCAGGGTGAGCGAGCAATCCAACCTGACGCTGCGCTTATTCGGCGTAACCGCCGCCAGCACTTCCGCCGTTTTCTCAGGCGAACAAACGGGCGCAGGATTATCATCCGCCCAAACCGCAGCAGGCAGCAAACCCATCATCAAACAATAAGGAAGTCGTTTCATACCATTACCTTTGCCTTGAAATAAGGCCGCCGATTATACCCGAAGCCCTGGTTTCGGTCTGCCGAGGAGCCGAAGGTGTGAAAAACGGATAACATAATACTCAATATGCCTGTCTGAAAGCATAATGTGTTTTTTTCAGACAGGCATAGTCTCTCTACAAATGCCTGTCTGAAATCCCATTTGGGTTTAGTCCGGGCCTGATTTAGGTTAAAATCCCGCTTCTTGATGACCCTTCCCGAGCATTTGCCATGAACTCTTTAATGAACCAGTTGCAACCCTACCCCTTCGCCCGTTTGCGTGAAGCGATGCAGGGCGCCCAAGCGCCGGCAGGTATGGCCGCCGTGCCGCTTCACATCGGCGAACCCAAACACCCTACCCCGTCCGTGATTACCGATGCACTGGTCGCTTCATTAAACGAATTTTCGCAATATCCGATGACCGCCGGCCTGCCCGAGCTGCATCAAGCCTGCGCCGACTGGCTGGAGCGCCGTTACGACGGTCTGAAACTCGATCCGGAAAGCGAAATCCTGCCGGTATTGGGCAGCCGTGAAGCGCTGTTTTCCTTTGCCCAAGTGGTCTTGAACCCGCAGGCCGATAATAAAGACATCGTCATCAGCCCCAATCCGTTCTACCAGATTTACGAAGGCGCGGCGCTGCTGGGCGGCGCCGAAATCCATTTTGCCGACTGCCCCGCCCCTAAATTCCTGCCCGTTTGGCAGGATATCGACGCCCAACTGTGGCCGCGCGTAAAACTGGTGTTCGTCTGTTCGCCCAACAACCCCAGCGGCAGCGTCATGCAGCAGGCCGACTGGGATGAATTGTTCGCCCTGCAAGATAAGTACGGCTTTATCATCGCTTCCGACGAATGCTATTCGGAAATCTATTTCGGCGAAAACAAACCGATCGGCTGCCTGCAAGCCGCCGAGCGCGCCGGTCGCAGCAACCGCGGCATCGTGATGTTTACCAGCCTATCCAAACGCTCCAACGCCCCCGGCCTGCGCTCCGGTTTCGTGGCGGGCGATGCCCAATTGCTCAAAGCCTTTTTGCTCTACCGCACCTACCACGGCAGCGCGATGAGCCTGCCCATCCAACGCGCCAGCATCGCCGCTTGGAACGACGAGGCTCACGTCGAACATAACCGCCGCCTGTATCAGGAAAAATTCGATAAAATCGTGCCGATTCTGCGCCGCGCATTCGAAGTCAGCCTGCCCGACGCCTCTTTCTATCTGTGGCTGAAAGTGCCCGACGGCGATGATTTAGCCTTTGCACAAAAACTCTACCGTGAAGCCGCCATCCAAGTATTGCCCGGCCGCTTTATGGCGCGTGAAGGCAAACACGGCAACCCCGGCCAAGGTTATGTACGCATCGCACTGGTGGCCGATATCGAAGTATGCACCGCCGCTGCTGAAAAAATGGTGGCACTTTACAGCTGATTACAGATTAGTTTCCAGCCAATAAAATGCCTGTCTGAAAAACCTTTTCAGACAGGCATTTTATCGTGAAAGCAATGGTTCAATAGCTGTTTCGTCATACTCGGGCTTGACCCGAATATCTTTTTGTTTCTAAAAAATAATATAGCGGATTGAATTTACTTCGATACAAGGCAGCAAGCCGCAGACAGTACAAGTAGCACAGAACCGATTCTGTTGCCGCTTTAACGGCTGACAAAATCGTTCTCTTTGAGCTAAGGTGCAGCAACGCCATAGCGAAGTTAAGTTAATCCGCTATCGATACCCGTTCAAGCCCGACATGACAAAAGAACATTTTCCAAACAAGCGGTTTAACTATTCAAAAACCATGCCTGTCTGAAAAGATTTTCAGACAGGCATGGTTGTTCGGAATTTAAACTAAGCAAATAATTAAACTTCCAAATATTCCATAATGCTCTCCGCCGCATCGCGCCCTTCGGCGATGGCGGTCACCACCAAATCCGAGCCGCGGGTGATGTCGCCGCCGGCAAACACTTTCGGGTTGGCGGTTTGCTGTTTCAGACGGCCTTCGGCGGCGATGCGGCCTTTGCCGTCCA
>NZ_JAUNHL010000059.1 GCF_030523955.1 Neisseria sp. | reverse complement strand
CGGACAAGGACGTCCGCGCTCCAATCCCGGAGTTTTATTTTAAATCCACTATAAAATAAAAACACTGCAAGTTTTTGCTGCAGTGTTTTGTTTATTTAATCAAAAACTTTTTATTGGTTTGCTTTGATAAGGGCTTCTAATTGAGCTTTGGGAGCGTAGCCGCTTTGGACTTTGCCGTTGGGGAGCACAATAGTCGGTGTGCCGCTGAAGCCCAATTGCTCGCCGAGGGCGGTGGTTTCGGCAATCGGATTGTCGCACTCGGCCACTTTCGGCGGCATTTCGCCTTTGCGCATCCAATTCGTCCAAGCGGCGGTACGGTCGGGTTGACACCACAGTTGTACGGTACGGGCATGCGCGTTGGGATGCAGGCTGGCAATGGGCATCATGATACTGTAAATCGTGATGTCGTTCATTTTGGCAAACTCACTTTCCAAACGTTTGCAGAACGGGCAATCGGCATCGGAGAATACGGCTACTTTCAGTTTGCCGTTGCCGCGCACTTCTTTAATCGCCTTATCGAGAGGCAGTTTGCTAAAGTCTACTTTGTTTAGCTCCGCGGATTTTTCTTCGGTAAGACTCTTACGGGTGTTGACGTCAATCAAGTCACCTACCAGCATATAATCGGCGGTGGCATTGGTATAAATTACTTGATTGCCGGAAACCACCACTTCGTAAAGGCCGGCTACCGGAGTGGTATTGACCGAAAGCACGCTAAATTGTTGTTGGCCTTGGCCGTATACGCTTTGTAGTTTATCGCTAATGACTTTTTGTACATCCTTACCGGCGGCTTGTGTTTTGGTGGCTGTTTGACTGCCGGATGTCGCAGACGGTTTATCGGAGTGGTTTTGTACTGGCGTTTGACCGCAGGCCACCAGCGGAAGTAGGGCGAAGGGTAGTAAGAAATTGAGAAGTTTCGCTTTCATGCGTTGCAGACTTTTCCGGATAAAATAATAAAGCGCTTATTATGGCTCAAAGCGGGCTGTGTAACCAAGTGCATTTAATTGATTTAGCAAAATGGCAGAGCAAGTTGTTGGCTAAATTGCAGACAGCCTGTTTAGTATAGACTGTGGCGGTTAACCGACAGGGTTTGGGCAATATCACTTGCCAGCCGTGGGCAGTCTTCAGGATTCAGGTTGCTGATGGTGATACGGATAGCGGCTTGTTTGCCTAGATTGAAGGGAGTTCCGCTTTGTACGGCCCAGCCTTTTGCAGCCATAAATTGAATGGCTTGTGCTTCGCTGGGGACAGGCAGCCAGATGTGCGGCCCTTCGCCGGTACTGCCGGGCACTTGAATACCGTGTTGTTTCAGACAGGCAATTAAAAGTGCGCGCTTTTCATGATAGCTTTGTGCAATTGCCTCAAGACCGTTGGGGCTGAGCTCTTGCCATAGCTTCAAAGTAATGTGTTGCAACAATTTGCTGATCCAGCGGGGGCCCAGTGAGAAACGTTTTTTCATGGACTGTAGAATAGGGCCGTTGCTTGCGGCAATCGCAATTCTGGCATCGGTACCGAGAAATTTGCTGGTGGAAGTGCTGTAGAGCCATTCGTTGGCAAAACCGTCCATACCATGAAAAGGGTGGTGGCTGAGTGCTGCCCAGTGGTCATCAATAATGAGAAGGGCATTGTGCTTGCTTAGCAGTTGCTGCCATTTGTACCATCGGTTGCGGCTGTAACACACGCCGGTGGGGCTGTGGGCGCGGGCAGTAAGTATCACGGCCGATACGCTGTCAAAATCCAGTTTGGCCGGAATAACGGCGCCTTCGTCGTCCATTTCGGCGGGTACCGCTTCCAAGCGCAGTTGGTTGAGCAGGGTGAGCAGTGGAAACCAGCAGGGGCTTTCAACCACAACTTTGCTGCCCGGGCGGCAACGCTGCATCAATGCGCGCTCGATGATGTCAAGGCTGCTGGAAAGCAGCATGGCATCGGCATGAATACCGTTTTGTTGCAGCCAGTTTTGAATAAAGACCATTAATTCGGGGTCGTCGCCATAGCTGCCTACATCGGTGGAGAGTTGATAGCCATCCAGCAAGTCAGAAGACAGTTCGGGTAACAGCCTGCGGTCTATATTGCCGGAAGCCAGATCGGTTAAGCCCGGCGGAATGGCGGTTTCGCTGTGCAATACTGGTGTTTGCTCGCAAACAAAGCTGCCGCGGCGGCCATCGGTTTCGATGATGGCGGCGTCCCGCAATTGTTTGTAAGCCGAGGAAACGGTATTGGGGTTTACCCTTAATTGGTCGGCCAATACGCGTACTGTAGGCAGACGATAGCCGGGAGGCCAGATTTGATCACGTATCAGTTGTTCGATTGCGCGGGCGATATTGACAGCAGTGGGGTCTTTGATGTTTAATTGTGTCATACAAAATTATCCTTGTATTAATACAATTAATATAATGGATTTTACCCGGCTTGACAAGCTTTTGTTGGCTTCTCTATGCCTGATTAATACGAAATCTTGTTATTTACGTTTCAGACAGGCATTGCACTGCTTTGGCGCAAGAGCGGGGTAGAGCAGTATAATTAAAGTAAGCACTGTAAATAAAAACAGGTTGTGCCTTACTGAAATGTAAGTGATTCAGCCAAATTGAAGGAACCCATTATGTCCACGCAGCAGCAACAAAAGTCGCCGCAGCCTAAAGAACAAGTCGTCCAACTTTATCAGGGTGCCAAACGCATTCAGCCAAAAATGGCGAAAGGACGTTTTGCCAATTTGCGGATTTTGGTTATTTTGGCGACCCAATTTGTGTTTTATGTGATTCCTTGGTTTAACTGGAGCGGTCGTCAGGCGGTGTTGTTTGATATTCCCGCTCGCCGTTTTTACCTGTTCGGCATTACGCTGGTGCCGGGGGATTTGATTTATTTGACCGGTTTGTTGCTGGTTTCCGCTTTCGGTTTGTTTTGGTGGACGACCATAGCGGGGCGGTTATGGTGCGGTTATGCTTGCCCACAAACGGTTTATACCGAAATCATGCTGTGGATAGACCGTTTGGTGGAAGGTGAGCGCAACCAACGTTTGAAGCTGGATAAAGAGCTGTGGAATCTGCGCAAAATACGCATCAAACTTACTAAATACCTGCTGATTTTCGCCGTTTGCGCGTGGACTGGCATCACTTTTGCCGGCTGGTTTACGCCTATCCGTCAGTTTGTACCGGATATTTTCCAGTTTAATGCCAGTGGCGGTGCGTTATTTGCCGCTGCGTTTTACGGCGTAATGACTTGGTTATTCGCACATATCATGCGGGAGCAGGTGTGTAAATATATGTGTCCGTATGCCCGCTTCCAGAGCGCCATGTTTGACCAAGATACCCTGATTATTTCCTATGATGCCGAACGTGGAGAGCCGCGCGGCGCACGTAAGAAAAGCTTGACTGAAGCTCAGTTGGCGGAAATGGGCGATTGCATCAATTGTACCCAATGCGTACAGGTTTGCCCGGTTGGTATCGATATCCGCGATGGTTTGCAATACGAATGTATCGGTTGTGCAGCCTGTATCGATGCTTGTGACGAAATCATGGATAAAATGAATTATCCGCGCGGTTTGATCCGCTACACTACTGAAGCCGTGCTGGAACACAAATATACGGATAAGGATTTTGTAAAACGACTCAAACGTCCGCGTGTATTGGGTTACGGCGTGGTCTTGGTGCTCGCGGTTATCGGTTTGCTGTTTGGTTTGGCAACACGAGAGACCTTGAAAGTGGACGTGATTAAAGACCGTGGCGTGATGGTGCGTGAAAATAAACAAGGCTGGTTGGAAAATGCGTATAATTTGCGGATTGTTAATGCCAGCGAGCAGGAACAAGTGGTAGAAGTGAAAGTTTCCGGCTTCGATGAAATCGCTTTGGGCGGCGTGCCGGAGGGAGGCTTTAAAGCACCCGGAGGTCAAACCATTACAGTGCCGGTGCAGGTGTCGACTATTCCCGAATATGCGGATAAAGGCAGCCATCCGATTAAGTTTGAATTTACCTACCATAACCCCAGCGAGCAGGAAAAAACGCGGCATACCATTGTTGAGGATGCTTCGTTTATCGGAGAATAATTTTGGTTGAAAAAATACAATCGTCAAAAGTTTGGTATAAGGAGCCGTGGCCGTGGATTCTCATGGCGGGTCCGATAATCGTGGTGTTTGCCTCCATCGCAACTTATGTGATTGCGCAACGTACCAATTCTGATTTGGTAACTGATGATTATTATAAAGAAGGTAAATACATTAGCATACAGCTTGAGCGTGATAATGAAGCAAAAAAACGCAACATACACGCCCAGCTGTTGATCAGCCCCGAGTTTGATGCAGCTAAAATCTTTTTGACCGGAGACTTCGACCGTCAACAACCAATAGATTTGTTACTGATACACCCGGCGAGTAAATCGCTCGACCAGAAAGTACGGCTGCAAATGACGCCGGGCACCTCGGGTGACAAAGCCGAATATACAGCTGTTTTCAAACCGCTGCCACGCACTCAGCACTGGTATGTGCAACTGGAAGATGCTGCGGGTGTTTGGCGGGTGGAGGATAAGTGGATAGTCAGCCAAGGTAACGCTCTGAAGCTTGATCCGATGAGTAAATTGAAGGCAAAAGAGGCGAGCGCCGCTTCAGCACTTTAATTAAAAAACACATCCGGTTGGTTAACCGGATGTGTTTTTTATCGTATCGTTAACCGCCTACCGCTCAGAGTTGTATGTATAGTGGATTTAAAATAAAACTCCGAGATTGGAGCGCGAACGTCCCCGTCCGCAAAATATCCAGAATCATACATAAAAAGCGGACGAAAACGTCCGCGCTATACCGGACATTTTATTTTAATTCACTATAGAATCAATCAAGCGACATATGACTGATACGCGATTGTAACGAAAAGGCGATTTTAACCGCCGTGCAGACCTTTATTGGTGTTCAGACAGGCATCTGCATGATAACATTATGACCCCGCGCAATTATGCTTAATCCGATTTATGGGAACCGCTACAATGGATGATTTAATTAAAGAAGCCGCACTTCATTTTCACGAATATCCGACCCCCGGCAAAATTCAGGTCGCACCGACCAAGCCGATGGCTAACCAATACGACTTGTCCCTGGCTTATTCGCCCGGCGTAGCCGCACCGTGTATGGAGATTTATGCCGACCCGCTGGCTTCGTATAAATATACTTCGCGCGGTAATCTGGTCGGCGTGGTTTCCAATGGTACCGCCGTTTTGGGTTTGGGTAATATCGGTCCTCTGGCCAGTAAACCCGTTATGGAAGGTAAGGGCGTACTATTTAAAAAATTCGCTGGCATCGACGTATTCGACATCGAAGTCAATGAAACCGACCCCGATAAGCTGGTTGACATTATCGCTTCGTTGGAGCCGACCTTTGGCGGCATCAATCTGGAAGACATTAAAGCGCCGGAATGTTTCTATATTGAGAAAAAACTGCGCGAGCGCTGCAATATTCCGGTATTTCATGATGACCAACACGGTACCGCGATTATCACTGCCGCTGCGGTACTGAACGCCTTGCGCGTAACCGGAAAAAATATTGAAGAAGTGACACTGGTGTGCTCGGGCGCCGGTGCCGCCGCCATCGCTTGCCTTGATTTGCTGGTAGCGTTGGGCATGAAGCGCGAAAATATTACGGTTTGCGACTCCAAAGGCGTGATTTACCAAACCCGTCAAGACCGCGACCGTATGGACGAGAGCAAAGTCCGTTATGCGATTGAGGACAATGGCCAGCGCGTATTGGGCGATGCGGTTCCCGGCAAAGACATTTTCCTTGGCTTATCCAGCGCCAATGTGTTGTCTACCGATATGCTCAAAGCCATGAACGACAAACCGATTGTGTTTGCGTTGGCCAATCCCCAGCCGGAAATTTGGCCGCCGGAAGCCAAAGCGGCCCGCCCTGATGTGATTATCGGCACCGGTCGTACTGATTTCCCGAACCAAGTAAATAATGTACTGTGCTTCCCGTTTATTTTCCGCGGCGCCTTGGATGTAGGTGCGACCACCATCAACGAGGAAATGAAACTCGCCTGCGTGCGTGCGATTGCCGATTTGGCGCTGGCAGAATCCAGTTCGGAAGTGGCTGATGCTTATGGTGATGCCGATCTGACTTTCGGCCCGGAATACCTGATTCCCAAACCTTTCGACCCGCGTTTGATCGCCAAAATTGCACCGGCGGTCGCGCAAGCGGCGATGGATTCCGGCGTGGCAACCCGGCCGATTCAGAACATTGAAGATTATGTTGAGAAACTGAACGAATTTGTTTATAAAACCAGCCTGTTTATGCGTCCGGTATTTATTCAGGCACGTAAGGATATCAAGCGTATCGTGCTCACCGAAGGTGAAGACGAGCGTATTTTGCATGCCGCCCAACAAGTTTCTTCGCAAAAACTGGCGTTCCCGATTCTGATCGGCAATCAAGAAGAAATCGAAGCGCGCTTGCAGGCGCAGGGCTTGACTATTCAGGCAGGAAAAGACTTCGAAGTGGTGGATTTGCAAACGAATCCTTATTTTGAAGAAAGCTGGAAAGAATACTATAACTTGCGCAAACGCAAAGGGGTAACCGAAGAGATGGCTCGCCGTCGCGTACGTGCAAACAGCACCTTGGTGGGCGCCCTGATGGTGTCGCTGGGTCATGCCGATGGTTTGGTGTGTGGTACCATGGGCCGTTTCCATGACCACTTCGCGATTATGGAAGAGGTGATCGGTTATAACAATCCGCAAAAAGATGCTTGTGCGATGAATGCGCTGATTTCCAATAAAGGTAATTTCTTTATTGCCGATACCTATATCAACCAAAACCCGACGGCCGAACAGATGGCGCAAAGCACCTTGTTGTGTGCGCATGAAATCAAGCGCTTCGGTATCAAACCCAAAGTGGCGCTGGTGTCGCACTCCAACTACGGTTCCGATGTCAATGCCGATACCTTGAAAATCCAGCGTGCGCTGGAACTTATCCGCGAGCGTGATCCCGAGCTGGAAATCGATGGTGAGATTCAGGCGGATGTGGCGTTGGACGAAGAGATGCGTAAGAGCCTCTTTCCGGAAACCACGCTCAGCGGTGCGGCCAACCTGCTGATGATGCCCAATGTAGAAGCGGCCAATATCAGCTACAATCTGTTGCGCGTGAATGCGACCAACGGTATTACCGTCGGCCCGATTCTGATGGGTTTGAACAAATCGGTACACATCGTTACGCCGATTTCTACCGTGCGCCGTATCGTGAATGTGATTGCGTTGGCGGCAGTTGACGCACAACGTCAATAAAACTTAGTAGCTCATGTTGCCTGTCTGAAAATAAACTGTGCCGTTTTTCGCAGTAGAATATTTTCAGACAGGCATTATCGTTTTATTCACCACACTAAGAAGGAAGTTTTTATGTCTTGCCCGATTTGTTTGGCAATTGGTGAAGAAGTATTGCTGGAAACGCCACAGCTACGGGTTATTGTTGTACGCGACGACCCTAACGCTCCGGCGTTCTGTCGTGTGATTTGGCAGAAGCATGTGGCCGAAATGACCGATTTGCTGCTTGACGAGCGTAACGAGTTGATGCAAACCGTATACAAAGTAGAGCAGGCAATGCGCGAGGTGCTGAAGCCCGCAAAAATCAATCTGGCCAGCCTAGGCAATATGGTGCCGCACTTGCATTGGCATGTGATTGCCCGCTTCGAAAACGATGCCTGCTTTCCCGCACCGGTTTGGGCACCGGCCCAGCGGAAGGCCAAGTTGGATTTGCCTGAAAACTGGGCGGATCAAGTGCGGAAGATTTTAACGGGCAGTATTTGAAAGCAGGTTGAATCTCAAAATACTCAAGATATTTGTTTTTTCCATCCATACTTCGGAACAGGTATCAGATGAAAGGATAGTTATGAATTGGGATAATTCCCGAAGGAATTTTTTACGTGCCGGTGCCGCGGTTGCCGGTGCCGGTTTGTTGCAGGCTTGTAGCAGCCAGGGTAACAAGCCGCCGAGTGCAAAATCTACCGCCGGTGCCAAGCCGGTATTGCCGAAAAAACCTCAAGTTCAACGTTCAGGAAATAATGTGTTACGAGTTGTCGCACCTTCCGGTTTCGCTTCCGACCGCATGCGGATAGAAACCGGTTTGACCCGTCTTTATAACGCCGGTTTTACGGTGACCAATCAGGATGCGGCTTATCGCCGTTACCAACGGTTTGCCGGCAGCGACAGCCAGCGCTTGGCTGATTTTCAGGATGTGGCCAGCGGCCGAGTGCCTACGCCGAAAGTTCTGATGGGTTTGCGCGGCGGTTATGGGGCGGTGCGGCTGTTGCCGGATATTGATTTGGCCAGCCTCGGTGCGCGTATGCGCGAGCACGGTACCTTGTTTTTTGGTTTTAGCGACGTATGCGCGGTGCAACTGGGTATTTTGGCCAAATCGGGTATGTGCAGTTTTGCCGGGCCTATGGTTTACAACGAATTCGGTAAATATACGCCCAGCGTCTATACCATGGAGTCGTTTATCAATGGCTCGACCAATCAGATGAATACCATTACCGTTTCTTCCATCCAACGGCGTAACAGTAATCTGGAAGGCACGTTGTGGGGTGGCAATCTGAGTGTGCTCGCTTCGTTGGCCGGCAGTCCGTATATGCCTGATATCAAAGACGGCATTCTGTTTTTGGAAGATGTGGGCGAGCAGCCTTACCGCATCGAGCGTATGCTGCAAACGCTGTTGATTTCCGGTGTGTTGCAAAAGCAGCAGGCCATCGTGCTCGGTGATTTCCGCATGGGCGGTATACGCGATGTTTATGACAGCAGTTATGATTTCAGCTATGTTATCAACCAAATCCAACGTTTGGCCAAAGTACAGGTATTGACCGGTTTTCCGTTCGGCCACATCACCCATAAAGCCACTTTCCCATTGGGCGCACATGCGGTTATCCGTGGAACCAACGACGGCGGTTATTCGGTAAGCTTCAGCGGTTATCCGACCTTGGACAAAACCACGCTGGCGCTGGATACTTTATTGCCACCGCCGATGCCGTATGTTGAGATCGGAACGGTAAACGTTACGCCGACTGCGGAAGACGGCAGCGATTTGGAGTAATTACCCGTTTTGCACAAAGGTATTTAATGCCTGTCTGAAAATTTTTCAGACAGGCATTTCGTATTTTTATAGCGAATTAACCGAATAGGAAGTTGAGAGCTTTGCAGAAAGAAATGGTCTGAGAACCTTGCAAGATTCTTTCCGATACTTGAAAACACTTGCGTCATGCTCGGGCTTGACCCGAGCATCTTTTTATTCTATAGCAGATTAACTTAACTTTCGCTACGGCGTTGCTGCGCCTTGTCGTACTACTTGTACGGTCTGCGGCTTGCTGCCTTGTAATCGAAGTAATTTAAGTCACTATATCTTTTGAAATGCGTTGGTATGTGGCTGCAAATAAAAATGCCTGTCTGAATTTTTCAGACAGGCATTTTATCCGTTGACAGAAGTAGGGTATTACACCACCGCTTCTTCTTTTTTCTTTTGCTGTTTGGCAAGATTGTCACGGTTCAAGCCGAACATCAGCAGCAGGGGGCTTGCGACCAATACCGAAGAATAAATACCGAACACGATACCGATGGTCAGCGCCATTGCAAAGCCGTGCAAGGCGGCGCCGCCGAAGATCAGCATGGAGATTACCATCGCCTCGGTCGAACCGTGGGTAATAATGGTACGGCTCATGGTGGCGGTAATCGCATTATCGATGATTTGCGGCACGGTTTTGTTGCGCATGGCACCTTTGCGGAAGTTTTCGCGGATACGGTCGAACACCACCACCGATTCGTTTACCGAATAACCCAATACCGCCAAAATACCGGCCAGTACGGTCAGCGAAAATTCCCACTGGAACAGGGCAAAGCAGCCGAGAATAATCACCACGTCGTGCATATTGGCGATAATCGCGGAAACCGCAAAGCGCCACTCGAAGCGCACCGACAAGTAAATCACAATGCCGATAACCACCATCCCCAGCGCCATCAGGCCGTTATGTACCAGCTCCTCGCCCACTTGCGGGCCGATAAATTCGACTTGGCGCAAGCTCACCTGCGGATCATCTTTTTTCAGAATCTCCATCACCTGGTTGGAGAGTTGGGCGGAGGATACGCCTTCTTTATTGGGCAAGCGGATCATAATATGTTGGGTAGAACCCAAGGCCTGCACTTGGATTTCGCCTAAACGCAGGGTGTCGATATCGCTGCGCACTTTGTTGATGTCGGCAGATTTCGAATACTGTACTTCCATCACGGTACCGCCGGTGAATTCTACCGAGTAATTCAGGCCTTTGGTTACCAGAAAGAAAACTGCCAATACAAAGGTGAACAGCGAGATGAAAGTGGTGAGCTTGCCATAGCTCATAAACGGAATGTCGCGTTTGATGCGGAATAATTCCATGGTTTACTCCTTTTCCGCCGCAGATTGGGGTTTCCAAACCGCGCCGATGGAAATTTTGTCTAGCTTGCGGCGGTTGCCGTACCACAAGTTGGCAAAGGTACGGGAAACGACTACCGAAGAATACATTGAAGTCAGAATCCCCAAGCAATGCACCACGGCAAAACCGCGTACCGGGCCGGAGCCGAAAATCAACAGGGCGATACCGGCTATCAGCGAGGTGATGTTGGAATCGACGATGGTGTTCCAAGCATGGCGGTAGCCTTCGTTGATGGCTGTTTGCGGCCGTGCGCCGGCGCGTAATTCTTCCCGGATGCGTTCGTTGATCAATACGTTGGAGTCAATCGCCATACCCAGTGTTAAAGCAATCGCCGCAATGCCGGGCAAGGTGAGGGTGGCTTGCAGCGCCGACAGGATGGCAATCAGAAACAGCAGGTTGGCGCTCAGGGCGATTACTGAGAACACACCGAACAGGCGGTAATAGATAATCATGAATACGGCGACGGCGGCAAAACCCCACAAGGTAGAGTGGAAGCCTTTTTGAATGTTTTCGGCGCCCAGCGACGGGCCGATGGTACGCTCTTCCACAATCTGCATCGGTGCGGCCAGCGAACCGGCGCGCAACAGCAGCGAGGTATCGTTGGCTTCGGCGGCGGTCATGCTGCCGGAAATCTGCACGCGACCGCCGGTAATGACGCTGCGGATAACCGGTGCGGTTACTACTTCGGCTTTGCCTTGATCGATCAATACCATGGCCATGCGCTTGCCGACGTTTTGCCGGGTCAAATCAGCGAAGATATTACCGCCGGTGCTATCCAGATTGATGCTGACTGCGGGCTGGTTTTGCTCGTCAAAGCTCGGCTGGGCGTCGTTGATGTTGTCGCCGGTAAGCTCCACTTGTTTGCTGACTAAGTTGGGCTGCGGCGATTCGCCGGCGGTGTAAAGCAAATCGTAACCGCTCGGCACGTTGCCGGCGATCGCCTGCTGCATGAGATTGGGATCGTCATTCACCATCCGTACTTCCAAGGTGGCGGTACGGCCAATGATGTCTTTCGCTTTGGCGGTATCCTGCACGCCCGGCAATTGCACCACGATGCGGTCGGCGCCGGCTTGCTGGATTACCGGTTCGGCTACGCCCAACTCATTGACGCGGTTATGCAGGGTGGTGATGTTTTGCTTCACCGCATCGGAGCGGATTTTATTTACCATATCATTCGATAGGGTAAGGATCAGGCGGCTGCCGTCGCTGGTAAGGGTAGTTTCAGGCAGCAGTTTTTGCAATTCGGGCAGGGCTTTGTTCAGAGCAGTTTCGTCTTGAAAAGGCACGCTCAGGCTGTTATCGTTTTGCACGATATCGCCGATGCGCACTTGCTGGCGGCGCAGTTCTCGGCGGATGTCGCCGGCATAGCGCTCAAAAGTTTTCTGCATGGCGGCTTTCATGTCCACCTGCATGGTAAAGTGCACGCCGCCGCGCAAATCCAAGCCGAGAAACATCGGATTGGCGCGGATTTTGGTCATCCATTCCGGGCTGTTGGGAACCAGGTTGAGCGCAGTAATGTAACCGTCGCCCAGATTTTGCTCGATGATATCGCGTGCTTTAATCTGTGTTTCGGTATTACTGAAGCGGATTCTCAGCGAGTTGTCGGCGAGGATGGCACCGTCGTTTTGAATGCCAGCTTGTTGCAGCGCGGCGAGCAAACGGGTTTCGGTTTCGTTATTAATACTGATAGACTGGCGGTTGGTCGAAATCTGTACCGCCGGGGTTTCGCCGAAGAAGTTGGGCAGGGTATAGAGCAGGCCCAGCAAAATGGAGGCGAATACCATCAGGTATTTCCAGAGTGGATATCGGTTCATTTTAAACCTTTACGGTAAAACGGAAGAAGCCGCATCGGCGCGGCCGCAGGTGCGCGCGCGGTGCGGCCATCGTATACGGGAGGATTAAGCATCCAGCTTTTGCGATACGGCGTTACGCTCAACCTGTACGTCGACATTGCGCGCGATTTCTACGCTGAAAAAACGCTCTTCGATTTTGGTGATTTTGCCGACAAAGCCGGAGGCCAGCAGCACGCGGTCGCCGACTTTCAAAGAAGCCAACATCGCTTGGTGGGCTTTCATTTTTTTCTGTTGTGGGCGGATCATCAGAAAATAGAAAGCAAACATAATCAAAACCAGCGGGCCGAATTGTACCAACAGGCTGGGTTGGGCGGCGGCGTCGGCGGCGTAAGCGAAGTCAATCATGTGCAATCCTTATTTTGAAATTTATCGGGTGTAAGAGAGTTTGCGGTTTGGATAACCGTGCAAAATACGTTATTCTACAAGGTAGGGGCGGTTTTTTCCAATAAGTTTCCGTATTTATTATCTGTATTTTAACGTCTTTAACCTATTCATTCATGTTCAGACAGGCATTTCATTGGTCGGCGCCGTGGCTGCGCCTGCAACGCTTATTGGGCAGGCAGCCTGCTACGGCGTGGTTTAGTCATCCTGAATTTCTGCGTCACGAGCCGGGTTCGGAGCATCCGGATTCGCCCGGCCGTATCCGCGCAATTGAGGGCGAGTTGCGCAGGCAGAAAATTTGGCCGCAACTGCAAGCACGGGTGGCGGGCGAGGTGGCCGATACGCAGCTGGCTTTGGTGCATACGCGTAATTATTTGAGAATGTTGGAGAATCACCAGCCTGCTGAAGGTAAAATCTATCGCTTGGACGATGATACGGTGATGAGCCATTCTTCTTTGCACGCCGCCAGATTAGCTTCGGGGGCGGTAATCGGCGCGGTGGACGAAGTGATGAACGGCCGTGCTTGGAATGCGTTTTGTGCGGTACGCCCGCCCGGCCATCATGCCGAGAGCGGCCGAGCCGCTGGTTTTTGCCTGATTAATCATGTGGCGGTGGGTGCGATGTATGCGGTAGCCGAATACCGTTTGCAAAGGGTTGCGCTGATTGATTTCGATGTCCACCGTGGCAACGGGGCGGAAGAAATTTTTAAAGACGACCCGCGTATGCTGTTGTTGGGTATCAGCCAGAATTCGCTGTTTCCTTATCGGCAGCAGATGGTGACGGGCAGCAATCCCAACCGGGTGGCGCTGGATTTGCCTGCCGGAGCCGGCAGCCGGGTTTTTCGCGAACTGGTGCGCAGCAACTGGCTGCCGCGATTGGTGAGCTTCAAACCTCAATTGGTGCTGATATCGGCGGGTTTCGATGCGCACCGGCGCGAACCTCTATCGGATACCGAGTTGCACGAGGCCGATTTCGCTTGGCTAACCCACAAAATCATGCAGGCGGCAGCTTCGTGCAAAGGGCGGGTGGTTTCGGTATTGGAAGGCGGCTATCAGCTCGATGCGTTGGCGAAAAGCGCGGCGGCGCATATTCATGTGCTGGCCGGTTTGGGCAAACCCGAATGTGCGGTGATTTACGACAAAATGTTGAAAATGGAAAATGGCCCGCTGATTCCGGAAAGCCTGCAAAATCTTTCCGGCAGTTTGAAAAACCGGGCGGATGATATCCGGCGTCGCTTTGAGGCTTTGTTGGAAAAACATAAAAAAGAAGACGAACACAAAGATTAAAAGCATTCAGTGGAATGCCTGTCTGAAAAAATATAAATGAGTTTTTCAGACAGGCATTTTTGCTTAATGCTCGGTTATAACGGTTTAAACAGCTTGTTATCAAATTTTTGTTTTCAGTTATCAAGATAAACGCGTTTTAATTCAAGTTATACAATATTTATCTTGCATGACAGGATTTAACTTATTGCTTGATGGCGATTGAGGGTAGAGGCGTATAATTTGTTAGAGCTGTTCGAGCAGCAGCACCTGCTTAAGTGCAGCCATTGCCAGATGGCGAATACTTAACTTTTTAAAGCATTTTGTTTCACAAACAAAAGGAGTCTCATCCATGAAAGCAGCCCGTTTTTACGATAAAGGCGATATCCGCATCGAAGATATTCCCGAGCCGACCGTCGAACCCGGCACGGTAGGCATCAAAGTGGCGTGGTGCGGCATTTGCGGCACCGATTTGCACGAATTTATGGAGGGGCCGATTTTTATCCCGCCTTGCGGTCATCCCCACCCGATTTCCGGCGAATCGGCCCCCGTTACCATGGGCCACGAATTTTCCGGCGTGGTGTATGCCGTGGGCGAGGGTGTGGACGATATCAAGGTAGGCCAGCATGTGGTGGTCGAACCCTATATCGTGGCCGACGATGTGCCCACCGGCCCCGGCAGCAACTATCATTTGTCTAAAAACATGAACTTCATCGGCTTGGGCGGACGCGGCGGCGGCCTGTCTGAAAAAATCGCCGTCAAACGCCGTTGGGTACACCCGATTTCCGACAAAATCCCGCTGGATCAAGCGGCTTTGATCGAACCTTTATCGGTAGGCCACCATGCGTTTGTGCGCAGCGGTGCGAAAGCAGGCGACACCGCGCTGGTAGGCGGCGCAGGCCCCATCGGTTTGCTGTTGGCCGCGATTCTGAAAGCCAAAGGCTTGAAAGTGATCATCACCGAGCTGAGCGCGGCGCGTAAAGACAAAGCCCGCGAATCGGGCGTGGCCGATTATATTCTCGACCCCTCCCAAGTGGATGTGGTGGAAGAAGTGAAAAAACTCACCAACGGCGAAGGCGTGGACGTGGCTTTCGAGTGCTCCAGCGTGAATAAAGTGCTGGATACGCTGGTTGAAGCGTGCAAACCCACCGCAGTGGTGGTGATTGTGTCGATTTGGAGCCACCCGGCCACCGTCAGCGTGCACAGCGTGGTGATGAAAGAGCTGGATATCCGCGGTACGATTGCTTATTGCAACGACCATCAGGAAACCATCAAGCTGGTGGAAGAGGGCAAAATCAATCTTGAGCCGTTCATTACCCAGCGTATTAAGTTGGACGAATTGATTTCCGAAGGCTTCGAGCGTTTGATTCACAACAACGAATCGGCGGTTAAGATTATCGTGAACCCGAATCTGTAAGCCGTTTTGAGCGCGTAGGCCTGTCTGAAAACCTTTTCAGACAGGCATTCTTTATCTGCCGGCGCATTGAAGAAGAAAGCGTTTTTTTGTACAATAACGCACCTTTTCTCACACAGGCAGCCCGTTTCGGGCTGCCTGCATCATTGTTTATACAGGGTTCACATGTCCAATATCCCAGAAGAAGTGCGCCGCCGCCGCACCTTTGCCATTATTTCCCACCCCGATGCGGGTAAAACCACGCTCACCGAAAAGCTGCTGCTGTTTTCGGGTGCGATTCAGAGCGCGGGCACGGTGAAGGGCAAGAAAAGCGGCAAGTTCGCCACTTCCGACTGGATGGAAATCGAGAAGCAGCGCGGCATTTCGGTGGCTTCTTCTGTGATGCAGTTCGACTATCGCGACCACACCGTCAACCTCTTGGACACCCCCGGCCACCAAGACTTTTCGGAAGACACCTACCGCGTGTTAACGGCGGTGGACAGCGCCTTGATGGTGATTGACGCGGCCAAAGGCGTGGAAGCGCAAACGATTAAACTCTTAAACGTTTGCCGCCTGCGCAACACGCCCATCGTTACCTTTATGAACAAATACGACCGCGAAGTGCGCGATTCGCTGGAATTGCTCGACGAAGTGGAGAATATTTTGAAAATCCGCTGCGCGCCGGTTACCTGGCCGATCGGCATGGGCAAAAACTTCAAGGGCGTGTATCACATTCTGAACGATGAAATTTATCTCTTCGAGGCCGGCGGCGAGCGGCTGCCGCACGAGTTCGACATCATCAAGGGCATCGACAATCCGGTTTTGGCCGAACGCTTTCCGCTGGAAATCCAGCAGTTGCGCGACGAAATCGAATTGGTGCAGGCCGCCTCGAACGAGTTTGATTTGGAAGAATTTCTGGCGGGCGGACTCACGCCGGTGTTTTTCGGTTCGGCGATTAACAATTTCGGTATCCAAGAGATTTTGAATTCCCTGATTGACTGGGCGCCGGCGCCGAAAGAGCGCGATGCCACCGTGCGCATGGTGCAGCCGTCTGAAGAAAAGTTCTCGGGTTTTGTGTTTAAAATCCAAGCGAATATGGACCCGAAACACCGCGACCGCATCGCCTTTCTGCGCGTGTGTTCCGGCAAATTCGAGCGCGGCATGAAAATGAAGCACCTGCGCATCAACCGCGAAATCGCCGCTTCCAGCGTGGTCACGTTTATGTCGCACGACCGCGAGCTAGTGGAAGAGGCCTACGCGGGCGACATCATCGGCATTCCTAACCACGGCAATATCCAAATCGGCGACAGTTTTTCGGAAGGCGAGCAGCTCTCGTTTACCGGCATCCCGTTTTTCGCGCCCGAGCTGTTCCGTAGCGTGCGCATTAAAAACCCGCTGAAAATCAAACAGCTGCAAAAAGGTTTGCAGCAGCTTGGCGAAGAGGGCGCGGTGCAGGTGTTCAAACCGCATTCCGGCGGCGATTTGATTTTGGGCGCGGTGGGCGTGTTGCAGTTTGAGGTGGTTACTTCGCGCTTGGCCGCCGAATACGGCGTGGAAGCGGTGTTCGACAACGCTTCGATTTGGTCGGCGCGCTGGGTGTCTTGCGCCGATAAGAAGAAGCTGGCCGAGTTTGAAAAAGCCAATGCGGCCAATTTGTCGGTGGACGCGGGCGGCAATCTGGCCTATCTCGCGCCCAACCGCGTGAACCTGAATTTAACGCAGGAACGCTGGCCGGATATTGTGTTCCACGAAACGCGCGAGCATTCGGTGAATCTGAACGC
>NZ_JAUNHL010000105.1 GCF_030523955.1 Neisseria sp. | reverse complement strand
TGTCCCTTAGAGAGATGCTACTCCAAAATAGCACCCATTTTGTCCCTTACGCCAATTATTTATGTGAGGGTTTGAAGGTTTTTTATCGCCAAGTGGCGCAAGATTTACCGATTATCCGTAGCCGTCTGAATGTGAGCGTAGCCCCCTGATCGCACAATAACCCAAGCACAAGAAAAAAGGAGAAGACAATGTTCCGTTTGCTGACTGAATTGAGCGTAAAGCTGGTCAAACAATATTTGCCCTCGCCCTTTGTTTTTTGCACCTTGCTGACAACAATCGCTTATTTGGCGGCCTTGTTGCTGGCCGGGCAATCACCGTTGGAAGCGGCAGGTTTCTGGGGCAACGGCTTATGGTCGCTGTTGGGATTTTCCATGCAGATGGCACTGATTTTGGTAACCGGCCACGTATTGGCCAAAGCACCGCTGGTCAGCAGGTTTTTAGACCGCTTGGCCGCTAAAGTGCGCAGCCCCCGAATGGCGGTGGCTGCCGTTACGGTGGTGTCGCTGATCGGCTGTTGGCTGAACTGGGGCTTCGGTTTGATTGTCGGGGCGGTATTTGCCAAATCGTTGGCGCGCCAGGTTAAAGGAGCCGATTACCCGCTGTTGGTGGCATCGGCTTATTCGGGTTTTCTGATCTGGCATGGCGGATTATCCGGTTCGATACCGCTGGCTTTGGCAACAGAAGGTGCCGATTTGATTAAAATTTCCGGCGGAACCATTCAGACAGGCATTCCGGTGGCAGAAACGCTGTTTTCACCGTTTAATCTGGTGATTGTGTTGGGTTTGTTTGTCGGCCTGCCGTTACTCAATATGGCGATGTTGCCGAAACATCCGGTTATCGCCGATCCGGCCAAACTGAATGAACCGCAACCCGAACTGCCTGACAAAGAAACGCCGGCACAGAAAATAGACGACAGCCGCTGGCTGGCCCTGCTGTTGGTGGCCATGGCGGCGGTTTATCTGTACGCCCACTTCAGCCGCCAAGGTTTTAATCTCGGTTTGAATATTGTGATTGCCTTGTTTTTATTTGCCGGCATTTTGGCGCACGGTACACTAGAGCGCTATGCCAGAGGCGTTGAAGACAGTGCGCGCGGTATTGCCGGCATCGTATTGCTGTTTCCCTTTTACGGCGGCATCATGGGGTTGATGATGGGCACACCGGAAGGAGGCACTTCTTTAGCGGCCTCATTAACGCAAACCTTTATTAATATTTCCAGCACCGAAAGCTTTCCTGTGTTGGCGTTTCTGAGTGCCGGCTTGGTCAATGTTTTTGTACCCTCCGGCGGCGGCCAATGGGCGGTTCAAGGTCCGGTTATGTTACCCGCCGGTGTTGAATTGGGCGTATCCCCCACCGTTTCGGCGATGGCGATTGCCTGGGGCGATGCTTGGACCAATATGATCCAACCTTTTTGGGCCTTGCCGCTGCTGGGCATTGTCGGCTTGGATGCACGTGCAATTATGGGCTACTGTCTGATGGCACTGTTGTATTCCGGGGTGTTGATTTCGTTGGTGTTTTGGCTGTTGGTTTGAGTTTGACAGTATTTTTGTCTGTCTATTCAAATAATATGCTTACCAGTCATAGCCGGGTGTATAGAAGAGAATTTCAAGCAATTTTGATAATTAAGGAGAGGTAATGAGTAAAGTTTATCCTTCAGCTCAAGCCGCGCTTGAAGGTGTGGTGGCAAGCGGCCAAACCGTTGCCGTAGGCGGCTTCGGCCTATGCGGCATTCCCGAGGCGCTGATCGCCGCCCTGCGCGACAGCGGCGTGAACGGCCTAACCTGCATCAGCAATAACGCCGGTGTCGACGGTTTTGGCCTCGGCCTGTTGCTCGAAACCCGTCAAATCAAAAAAATGATTGCCTCTTATGTGGGCGAAAACAAAGAGTTCGAACGCCAGTTTTTATCGTGCGAGCTGGAGGTGGAGCTTACCCCGCAGGGCACGCTGGCCGAAAAACTGCGGGCGGGCGGCGCGGGCATTCCCGCCTTTTTCACCAAAACCGGCGTCGGCACCTTAGTGGCCGAAGGCAAGGAAACACGCGAATTCAACGGTGAAGAATATGTGTTGGAGCACTCGCTCACCGCCGATGTTGCGCTGGTGAAAGCGTGGAAAGCCGACCCGTCCGGCAATCTGGTGTTCCGCAAAACCGCGCGCAACTTCAACCCCGACGTGGCCACCGCTGGCCGCATCACCATCGTTGAAGTGGAAGAATTGGTGGAAACCGGCGCGCTCGACCCCGACCACATCCACCTGCCCGGCATCTATGTGCACCGCATCGTGGTGAATGCCAACCCCGAAAAACGCAT